>CAJXGK010000095.1 GCA_913053815.1 uncultured Rhodanobacteraceae bacterium | reverse complement strand
AGCGGGCCAAACCGAAGATCGCCAGGCCCAGAACCCAGAAGCTGATCAGGCTGAGTCTGTTCACCAGCCCATACCATTTACTGCCGGCCTGGAGGTGAAACAGCAGCGTATTTAATCCGGTAAGATTGAGCGTCTGGATATCGACCTGATGGTTGCCCCGGATCAAGTACACAGCAAGTGTGATCAGCGTCGCCAAGATGGCGGGAAAGTTGCTCCAGGCAGCGAAGCTGAACCAGGCTCCGTAGCCCTGCACCTCGTAGCCGGCGACCTTGCCGACCAGAAAGTAATACAGGGCGGACAGCAGATAAAACCCGAAAGGTACTAATACGGCGCTGACGCTTCCGGCAATAAGCACGGTGGCACGGGACTGGAATCGGGCTGCGGCCTGGATCTGTTCCGGGGTCATCTGCACGTGGCGGGCGGCCATCTGTTGTTGGAAAAACCAACCGATATCGACCGTAGTGAAGTAGATCACGACTAGGGCCAGACCGGCCAGTATCGTCAGGATCAGTGGGTACCAGAGCCAGCGGTTGTGGCCGCGGATGGCATCGTAAGCCTTGGCCGGGTCTACAAAGATGTTGCCGAGAGTAGCCAGTGCGGATGATTCATTCATCAGTTTTTCCCTGTGGTGTCGAAGTCTGCATAGAAAGGGGTAGAGACGCTAGCTCTGGCCCTAAGTACTGCCGTGAGGTGTGAATTGAAACAGCTCTGGCCGCAGCGTAACGGTTCTGTTCCCCTATTTGGCATACAGTTTTCTTACAATTTTCGAAGAGTGCCCATGCGGGGGTAAATCTACCGCTGGGACGCCGTAGCGCCCTAGCGGTAGTAATAGTTAGATTTACCAAATCACGATGTCTTTGCTGCCTGAGCGCACCATCGGCTGGCCCGGTTTGCAGTGAAAAGCTTTCCAGAACGCCGGCATATTCGATGGCGCACCAATGGCCCGGAATCCTGCCGGGGAATGGGGGTCGACATTCAGCAGCACTTTTTCCCGTGCCGGGCGTACCGAGCCGCGCCAGACCCGGGCCCAGCTCATGAAATAACGCTGATCCTCGGTATAGCCGTTGATCTTTTCGTGGGCCAGTCCGGGCTGGGCATGCATCACATTCTGCAGGGCGGTGTAGGCAATATTCAGCCCGCCAAGATCGGCAATGTTTTCACCCAGAGTAAGTTTGCCATTGACATGCAAGCCAGGTAGGGGCGAATAGGCGTCAAACTGTTTGACCAGTTTGGCCGTACGGGCCTCAAAAGCCTTACGGTCAGCCTTGGTCCACCAGTTGTGGAGATTGCCCTGGGCATCAAATTGGCTGCCCTGATCGTCATAGCCGTGAGTCATTTCGTGACCGATGACCGCACCGATTCCACCGTAGTTGATACCATCATCACCGTTGGCATAGAAGAACGGCGGTTGCAGGATCGCGGCCGGAAAGTTGATGGTGTTGTTGGTCGGGTTGTAATAGGCGTTGATGGTTTGCGGAGTCATTCCCCATTCCTGGCGATTGGTCGGCTTGCCGATCTTGGCGAGGTCATAGTCGTAGTTGAAGCGGGTCGCCCGTTCGACATTGGCATAGTAATTGTCAGGCTGGATCTTCAGGCCATTCCAGCTGCGCCAGTGGTTGGGGTAGCCGATTTTGGGTAGCAGAGACTGCCATTTTTCCATGGCTTTAGCCTTGGTAGCCGCGCTCATCCAGGCAACATTTTCGATGTGTTCGCGGAGGGCGATATGTAGGTTATTGACCATGACCAGGGCCCGTTTCTTGGCCTCGGGAGAAAAGGTCTTGGCCACGTAGAGCTCACCCAAAGCCATGCCCATTTGGCCATTGATAGTGCCCAGCACCCGTTTCCAGCGGGGCCGCATCTGCGGCTGACCATTGAGGGTCTTGTTGTAGAAGCCAAAACGGGTTTGAATAAATGGTTTCGAAAGATAGGGGGCGGCGGCGGACAGGGCATGAAAACGTAGGTAGGCGCGCCAGTGTGAAATCGGCACTTCAGCAATCATCCGGCTGAGCTCGGCGAAAAACTTCGGCTGGGAGAGCGAAAAGCCTTTGCCCACGTTGACGCCCTGCGTAGCAATGAATGTCTTCCAGGAAAAGTTGGGGGTGATCTTGTCCGCCTCGGCCACGCTAACAAAATGGTACTGGTTGAGCGGTTTGCGCAGTTCAAGGCGGCTTAGCGAAGATCGGGCCAAGCGGGTCTCGAAGGCCATGATCCAGCCTGCCTGACGGGTAGCGCGGCTGGCCGGTACGCCGCTCAATTCCAGTAGTTTCCGCATGTAGTTGCGATAGGCCGCGCGAATCTTGGCGTGTGCAGGCTGGCTGTAATAAGCCGGGGTGGGCAGGCCCAGACCGCCCTGGAAGGCATAGCCAATCTGCATTTTGGCGTTCTTGTAGTCAGCCCCGGCGCCGAAGGCGAACAAGCCACCCTGACCTTTAGCAAAGCTTTGGTAGATATAGGTCAGTAGTTGCGGCGGGGTCATGATCTGTTTGATCGCCTGCAGTTCCGGCTGTAGCGGTTGCAGGCCGGCCTTGTCGATGGCGGCCGTATTCATGCCACTTTCATAGAGCCAGCCGATTTTTTGTTTGATCGAGCCGGGTTGGGCTTGATTAGCATGTTGTGCCGCCGCGACAACGATCTGCTTCTGCACCTCAAGTGATTTCTCCCGCAGCTCGTCAAACGCACCCCAGCGGGTCTTGTCGGCCGGGATGGGGTTGGCGGCAATCCATTTGGCATTGACAAACTGATTGAGATTGACGCAGGCGCTCACTTTGTTGTCCAACTGCTTAACGTTGAAAACGGTGTTGGATGTTGTAGTAGCGTTCGCGCCAAAGCTCAGTACTATGCCCAGCGCCAGAACAGCAGGGCGAAGATGCAGTTGTTTCATGGTCTCTCCGTAGATGACGGGGATTGAGCGATACAGGATAAAGCCGTATTTCACCGCCAACCTTGGCGTTCAGGTCGGCTTGGCGATAGTGCCGAAAGTCACGTTGGCCCATCTGGTATGGAAATTGTGAGGAAACGGCGTGCCCGGCATAGATAACGCCTGCCTTCCGGGCTGGGAACACTTTCAAGCAGGGACAAGGCGGCAGCCCGGAAACATGGATCCTCAGCTGCCGGAACCGGTTCGGGCAGTGACAGCGTTGCGGAGCCGCGGGCTCGGGCCAGACTTACATGAGGTAGCCAGGGGCGTGATTCCGCAGCGAGCCCCAAGCCCTGGGCCTGCTGTTCAGCCGCGTCGGCAAGGCGCTGCCATACTTGCGTTGGGGTGTAGCGCAGAGCCCATACCCGGGCACAATCCGGTTTGGGGAGCAGCAGACTTCCTGCGGGCTGCAGCTCAGGCAAGGGTCGTGCCAGCTGCAGCAGACTGTTGCCGAGTTGGCTCATGCGGGCCGTATCGATACGGCCATAAAAGCGTAAGGTCAGATGCAAACTGTCGTGGTTAAGCGCTTGCCAGCTGCTATCACCGTGCGGGCACAGCCTGGCCAGAGCCGTACGGGTGGCTGCATCGGGTTCCAGGGCCAGAAAACAGCGGTGTGGTGAGCTCATGGGCTCAGCAGCGGAGCAGGGTAAGCCCACCGTGGCCCAACCGGTAGCCTTGGCGTAGCGCGTCTTGCACATAAGTGACGGCGTGCCGGCAGGCTTCCCGCAAGGGAATGCCCTTGGCGCGTTCTGCGGCCAGTGCTGCAGCCAGTGTGCAGCCGGTACCGTGAGCTCTGCCGGGGAGGCGGGGATGTTCAAAAACCTGGCTACCTCGATCGTCGTAGAGCCGGTCGTAGACGATGCGTCCATGTCCATGTCCACCTTTGATCAGGACGGTATGCACCCCCATGTCCCGCAGCTCGTCAGCGGCGGCTTGGGCGTCACGTTGATTACGAATACTACGCCCAGTGAGGACTTCAGCCTCCGGTAGGTTGGGCGTCAGCACTTCGGCCAAAGGAATCAATTGCCGGCGCAATACCGTGATAGCCGTTTCATCCAGAAGCTGGGCGCCACTGGTAGCGATCATTACCGGATCGATGATCAGATGAATGTGCGGGTGCCGGGCGAGTTGTTTAGCAATCAGAGACACGGCACGAGCCGGACCGAGCATTCCGGTTTTGACCGCGGTGACGGGGAAATCTGCAAACACCGCCTCAATCTGGGCGCGAATATGGCGCAGGGGAATGTGGTGGACGGCCTCAACCCCGCAGGTGTTCTGTGCGGTTACTGCGGTGATCACGCACGTTCCGTGAACGTTTCGAGCCTGGAAGGTCTTCAGATCCACCTGAATGCCCGCCCCACCGCCGGAGTCTGAGCCGGCGATAGTCAGTGCTACGGGTGGCGGGGAGGCTAGGGGCATGGGGTGCATGCTGTGCTTAGTGTGGAGAGGAGCCATCAGCGCCTTCATGGCCACAAGGCATGGCGACCGTTAAAGTACTTCGGAAGCAAAATCGGCCAGCACGTAATGGGGAATCAGAAGAATCTCCAGGCCCTTTTCCAATGGAGCCCAGACCAGGACAACGTTCCGGCCAAGAGCCCAGAGCTCATGCATCCAGCGTTCCAGGCCATCCAGATAGGCGCGCTCGACGCTGCCCGGCGGCGGCGCAACGCCCGCGGGGCGGCGTTGCGTCATCCGTTGGCCCCCGGTCGCCAGAGGACGTCGTCCTTGCCGTCGCCGTTCATCCTTCGCGCCAGGACGAACAGCAGATCCGACAGCCTGTTTGCGTAGCGAAGGGCTTCTTCGTTTATGGCTTCAGTTTCACCGAGGGCGGCGATTTTCGTTTCCGCCCGCCTCGCCACCGTCCGGGCCAAATGAAGATGGGCCGCCGCCCGGCCGCCGCCCGGCAGGACAAATGAATTCAAGGGTTCCAGGTTTTCGTTTATGGCGTCGATTTCCCCTTCAAGCCGGGTGACCTGGAGGACGGTGATTTTAAGTGAGGATTTATTAGCGCCGTCACTTTTCGCGCTAGCGCCTTCCGGGGTCGCCAGATCGGCGCCGAGATCGAAAAGATCATTCTGGATGCGACCCAGGATGCCGTCTTCGCCGCCCTCGCAGTAAAGGCGGGCGACGCCGATGGCGGCGCCCGTTTCGTCAACCGCGCCGATGGCGGCGATGCGCATGCCTGATTTCGCCACCCGCTTGCCGCCGGCCAGCGAGGTTTCGCCACGGTCGCCGCCGCCGGTGTAAATGCGCGTCAACTTGACCATCCGCCACCCCGCTTTCTCGAAATAGGGTCATATCTATACAGGAAAACCACCGGCGGGGATAAGGCGGTAATAAGAAAAGGCGGCATTCGCCGGCGTTCAAGCGTCAATGCCGTCCAGCTTGGGATCGAAGGTCATGTGGCAGCCGCGGCCGGCCCGTTTGGCCCGGTACATGGCGAAGTCGGCCTGATGAATGAGCTGATCTGGAGTTATTCTTTCGGTTCCGAAATAAGCGATGCCGATGCTGGCCCCGATGATCGATTCCTCGCCGTCTAGAACGAAAGGGATGGCGAGGGAATCGAGGACCTTGCAGGCGATGGCTTCGACCGCTTCGGGGCCGTGGGATTCTTCGAGAACCAGAATGAATTCGTCACCCCCGACGCGCGCAACAAGATCGCTTTCACGGACACAGTCGGTGATCCGCTGGGCGATCTCGGTCAGCACCCAGTCGCCGTGTTCGTGGCCGTGGCTGTCGTTGACCTGCTTGAAGCCGTCCAGGTCCACATAAAGAAGCGCCCCGGCCTTTGCCTTGCGGCGCGCCCGGGCAAGGGCGTGTGACAGGTGATCTTGAAACAGGCGGCGGTTGGCGAGCCCGGTCAGGGCGTCGCGGTTGGCGAAAACCGCCAGCTGCGCCCTGATTTGTTTCTGTTCGGTGATGTCGTATGCCCACCAGAGGGCGGCTTGCTTGCCTTCGAACTGGATAATGTCGACGGATAGCAGCACCGAGAATCGCGAGCCGTCCTGGTGCGTCCTCTCCACTTCCATGTCGCGCAGGTTGCCCCGTTTGGCGACCGCCTTGAGAATGATCTTGTGTTCTTCCGGGTTGAGCATCAACTCCGTGGCATCGCAGCCGATAAGGTCTGCCGGCGCAATGCCGAACAATTCAGCCAGCCGCGAATTGCCGAAAATAAGCGTCGTATCGTCCACTTGGGTGACGCCGACGGCGATTGGGCTGGCTTCCAGAATATCGCGCAGTTGCCTTTCGCTGGCCTTGAATTGTTCTTCCACCATTTTGCGGATGGAAATATCGGTATGGGTGCAGACGTGGCTTCCGTCTTCGCTCAGATGGTCGCGGATGATTATCCAGCGTCCGTCGGTTAGTTGAAGTTCCATCGGTTCGACATGGGTTTTCCATGCCTGGCGGCGGCGTTCCAGATATTCGCCGCCGGTATCGGTTTTGGCGACTATGCCCCGGTCGTTATCCAGCCGGATAAGTTCGTCGAAGGTGACGCCCGGTTTCAGGTCTTCGTCGGTGTATTGGTAGATTTCCCTGAACTTGCCGTTGCAGAGGATCAGTTTGTCGTCAGGGCCGTAAAGGACGAACCCTTCGGGAATGGATTCGACGGCGTTTACCAAGTGCGTCCGCCCCTCTTCCGCCCGCGCTTCCGCCGCCCGGGTTTCGGTAAGGTCGGTGCCGGTGCCCCGGTAGCCCAGGAAAGTGCCGTTTTCGTCGAAAATCGGCATGCCGTTGATGCTGATGGTCTTGGTCTCGCCACCTTCGCTTTTCAGTAAATAAACGAAATTACGGAAAGGCCGGCGCGCTTCCATGTCTTTCAGGTTAGCCTCAATTCCTTCGGATGATTGGCCCCTTTTTTCCGTCGCCGCCACTTTCCTGCGGGTTTTGCCGATAAATGTTTCCGGATCGATGCCGATCACGTCCTTCATGCGATGGGAAAAATAGGTAAATTTCAGGTCCGGCCCCATCTCCCAGAACCAGTCCGAGGACACCTTGGCAAAATCACGAAGCCGGATTTCACTGTCGATCAGGGCTTTTTCCGCTTTCT
>CAJXGK010000094.1 GCA_913053815.1 uncultured Rhodanobacteraceae bacterium | reverse complement strand
TGGCGGGCATCGCCAGAAACAGTGCGGTAACCAAACTCAACTTGATCGGGGTCAGAAACGGACTCGCCACCTCAATAGCGATCATGTGCGAGCCCTGCGGCAAGCGCTCGATCAAAGGCCGGGCCAGAAGGTCGTAGAGCTTGTCCGAAAACGGCAGCAGACCCAGCAGTACCAGCAACACCGCCAGCACCGCCTTAAGAAGCCGCGAACGCAGCTCTAGCAGATGCGCGATGAAACCACCTAGTGCTTCCTGAGCGGGGGATTCAGGCTCCTGGGTCATGTTTACTGTCCAGGCCGGAATCGGAGCTGTCGACCGAGACAGCAGGCAAGGCTGCGGCGATCGTTGGCGACATCGCCGCGTCCCCATCCGGCTCGCTTACAGCCAGACGACGCTGCTCCTCAGCCTTGGAAATCCGTTCCGCTGTGGCCCGCAGGTCGGCGGCTACGACCCGTAAATCGTCCCGTTCACCACCGGCCTGCTCATCCAATTGCGTCGCAACCGAACGGAGCTGCCCGATCGTTTTAGCGACGCTAACCTCGATCTCCGAGGCCTGACCTTGCGCATCTTTCACCACTTCACCCAACTGGTCGCGAAGCGTCTTGGTTTCGTTCTCAAGACTCCGCGCCGCTTCACGAACTGCGTCGATATTACCGCTGAACTCCTGCTTGATCGCCTGCAAATCGACATCACCTTGAATTTCTGCTTGCAGATCATTCCAAGCCAGTCGCGCCCGTCGCATCATCACCCCAGCCGTCCGCGCTACCCCGGGCAGTTTTTCCGGGCCGAGCACGATCAGCGCCACCAAGGCGATCAAAACTAGTTCATTGAAACCGATACCGAACACGGCTCAATCATGGTGTTCGCGGTGAGACGTTTTGTCCGCGGCCACGGGCTCCTTGTCGTCGGCTTCAAGGTGCTCTATACCAGCCTCCTTATCCTTACTCTTAGCCTCATCCTCGGCCTCACCCTCCTTGAGACCTTTCTTGAAATTGCGGATGGCTGAACTGAGGTCAGTGCCCACCTTGCCGAGCTTGCTGGTACCAAAAACCAGCACGATGATCAACAGCAGTATCAACCAGTGCCAAGGGCTGTCGAATCCCATACTTTTCTCCTGCGCTACACGCATCAGTGACGTAACCAGAGTGGAACGCCTGCCTATTTGCCGCCACCCGATAGGGAACAGCAACCTGCTTACTTAGTGTACTCCTCCAACTTGGATCGAAAGACCTGCACGGCGGGTGGAACCTGATCGATTTGACCCTCGAACACCCGACGAGCCGTGACATATTGGCCATACAGCCGTTGGTCAGCCGCATCGTCAATACTGATCCGCGCCCCATTCAAAGCGACCCCGGCAAACAGCCCCTGGGACCGGGAATAAGAGTAGATCTCGGCATTGAAGCGGGGGGTGGTGCCGGCATTGAAGTAGCGTCCCACCGGACCGGCAGCTACCGCAATATCCGCCCCAAGGGTGAATTCGCCATGGACCAGACGATGAACCCCGCGCTGGGTGCGAAACACCAATATCACATCGGTCGACGAAACCCCGGCCTGAAAACCGAAACTAGCACCCACAAACCGGATGAAGGCCGGTAGTGACCAGCTGCCATCGGTACGGCGAATCGAAATTAGACCCTCACCGTAACGGCCCGCTAAAAACAGACCGGCCTTGACCACGCCAGGAATCACCGCAATAGCCCGGGCTCCACGCATCAGGCTCTTGGGAATACCACGATCTGGGGCCATAACAATCTGCTCCAGCACCTGCGTCGCTCGCTGCACCCGCTGGATATCAGGATTGGCCGTCTGCGCAGCCCCGATGCTGGGCCAACAAACCAAACCAAGCAGAATCAGGGCACGTAGAAAATAGGTCGATCGCATGATCGGTCTCCTTATCAACAGATGCAGCTTAACGCGCCATGCCGGTCAGCGCTTGAACGTAGTCTGTCCAGGTTACCGCTGACCGCATCACTGCTGACAGGCAACGCCTTACAGTTTTTCGAGCTATCCTGAACGTCGCACATTTCAAGCTACCCATCCAGGTTCCATGTTTACAGCGTCCCGCTACGCCGGATTATCCGGCCTGGCTCAAGACCTTCCACCAACAACGGCCGTGTTGCTGGTCAATCTTGGTACACCCGAAGCCCCCACCACCGCAGCCGTGCGCCGCTATCTGGGCGAATTTCTAGCCGATCCGAGGGTTGTCGAAAGCCCTCGCTGGCTGTGGTGGCTGATCCTCCATGGGCTGATTCTGCGCCGCCGTCCGCAACACTCGGCCCAAGCCTATGCCCGCATCTGGACGCAACAGGGCTCACCTCTGCGCATCCACAGCGAGGCCCTGACCAAGGCGCTGGATGCGCATCTCCAGCAACATACCCCGGGGCCACTGCGCATCGCCCTAGCGATGCGTTACGGGCAACCGTCGATCAACAAAACCATGCTCGAACTGCAGCACCAGGGGGTACGTCGATTGTTGCTGCTACCGCTGTATCCACAATATTCAGCAAGCTCCACGGGCAGTGTGATCGATGCCGTGGGGACCACACTGCGAAGCATGCGCTGGCCGCCAGAGTTACGCACCATCAACGATTATCACCTTGATACCGGCTATCTCGACGCCCTGACCGCAAGCGTGCGTCGGCATTGGCACGAACACGGTCGTAGAGAGTGCCTGCTGCTGAGCTTTCATGGTCTACCCAAAAGTTATATTCAGGCCGGCGATCCCTATCTATCCCAATGTCAGGCCACTGCCCAGGCCTTACGCGAACGCCTGCAGCTCACAGGGCAGGAACTACGGGTCAGCTTTCAGTCGCGGGTCGGCCGCCAGCCCTGGCTGACGCCCTATACCGAGCACATGCTTGCTACCTTGCCGGGTCAAGGGGTGCGACGGATCGATGTGCTGTGCCCCGGGTTTGCCGTCGACTGTCTGGAAACACTGGAAGAAATCGCCCTGCGCGGCCATGACACGTTTCTCGCCGCAGGGGGTGAAGAACTGCATTACATTCCCGCTCTCAATGTTCACCCCAGCCACGTCCAAGCATTGGCCAATCTGGCCCTACAGCATCTGCAGGGCTGGTCGAATTTTGGGGTTAGCGTATCCACGCTAAACAAAGAACATCACCCTCACGCACCTCAAGCACTCGCAGACCAACAGCATGGTCGAACGTCTGAATGACTGCATCGCCAATAGATGGCTAACTACCAAGCTCAGCCGACGCGAAACCGCCTAGCGGTTGAGTGGTCGGCTGGAGCGCCTTGTTGGGCCAAGGCGACTGCTTCAGCATGTAGCTTTAGGCCTAGCGTTTGCATGACTTTGAGAACGGTGTCGAAGCCAGGCGTTCTTTCTCCAGAAAGTGCCTTGTACAGACTTTCGCGTGACAACCCCGCATCTCGTGCCACTTGCGACATACCCTTGGCACGGGCGATATCACCCAAAGCTTTAGCAATGAAGGCAGCATCTCCATTTGCCTCCTCAAGGCAAGCTTCCAGATAAGCAGCCATTTCCATCGGCGTTCGGAGATGTTCGGCTACGTCATAGTGGGTAGTAATGGTTTTAGTCATGATAACTCCTACAGATTGCGTGCGAGACGCAAGGCTGTTTTGATATCTTTGGCTTGGGTATGTTTGTCCCCACCAGCCAGCAGGACAACTATTGTCAATCCCTGCTTTTTGAAATAGACCCGATAGCCGGGCCCGTAATCGATTCGTAATTCAGAAACACCTTTTTCAGACTCTATCGTGTTTCCTGTGGATTTCCATCATTTGGCCGTATAGACGGCCTGTGTAATCCAGGGGTTGGTCGGCAGGTGTTTGAGTTTTCCGCAGACCAGGCAGCACATGGTGCTCAGGCGGTGGTCGGTGGCATATTCACAGAGACCCTGGAATAAATCTGTCGGTCAGCGGTCAGTACAAAGAGTGCGTAAAGCTTATGTAGCACGAAACCAAATAGGGGTCCGTATCAACTGTTGTCGACCAAGATTCTCCGCTTAAGCTAGCCCTTTAAACATTGTGACGGGTACTGCCCTTGCAGCCGATGCGTGATCGCTTTTTGAGCAGCCGTCATTCGTACTGTGAGCGTTTCGATTCTTCGTATTGCATCCCGGTAAGCCGGGGTGCCTATCTGCGAATGACTCTTGGCGCTGGCATAGCATGCGTATACTTGAACGGCATCTGCTGACACCACGTGCTCCTCGGCGTACCAATCACCCAGCTTGATTAGCGCCCTCGCGTAGCCTTGCCGGGCTGCAAGCTGATACCACTGACGTGCCGTTGCGTGGTTCTCAGGCAGACCATAACCTTTCGCATACATCAATCCCATAAGCGTCTGTGCCGGCGCGTAGTGTCGAGCGGCCGCGTAGCGCAGGTACACAAGAGCCGATGCGAAGTTTTGGGGACTACCGTTGACGCCGAACACCCGGTTGCGACCCCTCGCAAAGGCCCCACGAATACGTCGCAAAGGCAGGGCCGACGCCGTTTGAGGATAGATTTCAAAGAGCTGTTTGCGATTCGACACTCGTACGTCACCAGCAACCGCCTGCAATCCAGCTGCAAATAATAAACTCAATAAGAATAGTATGGAAATACGTTTCATGGATGCACACTCCCACCTTAATCTTAGCCAGCATCGTTGTGTAACTGCTTTCGAGTCGTGACTTGTCACTCAATCCGCTCTTACACTAGTTGTTAATTTGTAGCTCCCGCCAGCCATCCTGTTACAGAGAAAATTGGATTAACAGGGAAGAAACACGGGGTCGAGCTGGAATAGCCGACCTGGAATTGCACCATCTGGTACCCACCGGGTCCACTACTTGGTGGTGCATTATCTAGAACATCTGCCATGGTACCGTAGCTACTAATGTCAGTCATTAGTATGGATCTATTTGCTGGTATAGTCAGGACTCCATACCCGTGTTCCAGCGTTAATGTAGTACCAGAGGGCGGGTATTCGTTTCTATAAACGTCAATGACATCATCTGGCTGAACAGCCGACTGCAAAAATATAAACTGTTCAACGGCATCAAGAGTATTAGGATCTTCTTGCTGAAGCGGATGGCAAGCATTACACTGCAGCTATCATTATTTAGCATAGGATTTTGTGGGCAAAATCAGCACTATCGATACTGTTATAATTAGTGAAAAAGTAGAAAAGTTGAGAAACTTCATCATACTTTCCTCAGCTAGGGCAAATCTAAGCCAATAAAGTGAAGCTAAACCCGTGATGGGTTATTGTCAAATCTAGGTGTCAGATCCCCTTTTATCCAAGCACACACCATTCCACCTTATGCCCGCCACCGAGATTGAAATCCGCCTGCCACACCTGCGCCTCGCTGCCCGGGCCTGGGGTGAGTCCTCGTCACCTCCACTGCTGGCTCTGCATGGCTGGTTGGACAACGCCGCGAGCTTCGATGCCATCGCCCCCTACCTGGCCGCGGCCGGGCGCATGGGGCTGGATGTGCTCATTGCCTCACGCGGTGAGCATTCGCTGGTTTCCGAAGTCCACGCCGGGCTGCACGTCGACCTCGACGATCCGCAAACCGCACTGAGCGACATTCTGCACAGTGCCCGACACCTCCCTTTTACCGGCATTCTCGGCAGCGACGACAGTACCGTCGAACTGGCCGCCATGGCCGCGCAGCAACTCGGTCTGCCACACAATCCCCCGCAGGCTGCGCGCCTGTCGCGCCGCAAGGACCTGGCGCGCGCGCACCTGGCGCTGGCGGGCTGTCCTGTGCCGCTGCACTGCCTGGTTGATCTCGACCAACCCCTGCCTGCACAGATGGCCGGCCTGCCCTGGCCCTGTGTGATCAAGCCCCTGAACCTGTCTGCCAGCCGTGGCGTAATCCGCGCCAATGACGCGGCCGAATTCATCACCGCCTGCCAACGCATCAAACCCATTATTGCCGAAGCAAACGATAGCTTCGAGGCGGGCCATGTGCTGGTTGAAGACTATATCGATGGAATCGAGGTAGCCTATGAAGGCTATCTGCACGAAGGCAAACTGCATACAATTACTATTTTTGATAAACCCGATGAATTGTGCGGCCCTTTTTTTGCGGAAACCTATTACATTACGCCAACAAGGTTGCCGGCTGAACAGGTTACTAAAGTGTCGGAAATTGTGCAGCAAGCCTGCGAAGCTTATGGGGTTAAAACCGGGCCGGTACATGCTGAATGTCGTTTGCGCGGTAATGAAATCTATTTAATTGAAATGGCTGCCCGTACCATTGGTGGTTTATGCAGTGACATTCTGGAGTATGGCTTAGATTGTTCTTTAGAAGAGATAGTTTTGAATCAGACGACGGGGCAGTCGCTGTTGTTGCCGACAGAAAATACATTTTCAGAAACGGCTGCGGGTGTGATGATGATCCCCGTTCCAAAGCAAGGTATTCTAAAGCGAATTGAAGGGCTGCTTGAAGCAGGAAAAATTGAATTTATAGAAGACATTAATATTCAACTGCGTGATGGCTATGAATTAACACCCTTACCTGAAGGCAATAATTATTTAGGTTTTATTTTTGCCAAAGCCCCTGTGTTTGAGCAAGTAGAACAGGCATTACGAGCGGCTTATGCCTGCTTAAATATAGTAGTTGCACCGTTGTGGAAGATAGGCAACATTGAAAATAAATGATGGGATAACTAAATGAGTAGTTTAGAAGCAAGGCCAGAACATTATCAATTAGTTGAAACCATGCTGCAGGACAAACAGGATGATGGCACAACGCGTTGTAATTTATGCTTATGGCGTTGCCGGTTAAGCCATGGACAGCGTGGTTTTTGCCAGGCACATGTTAACCGTAACGGGACTTTATATAATCTTTCGTATGGGATTATCTCAGCGCTGGACGTTGACAAGATTGAAGATAAACCAGTTAAACATTTCCGGCCAGGCACAAAGGTATTATCGGTGGGTAGTTATGGCTGTAGCTTCCGTTGCGATGGTTGCCATAACCTTGATATTTCATGGGGGGTCACTGCACTGGATGATCTCGCTCGGGGTGAATCAACAGCGGCTTATGTAACGGCCGA
>CAJXGK010000093.1 GCA_913053815.1 uncultured Rhodanobacteraceae bacterium | reverse complement strand
AACTGCAGGAGTGGCTCGGGAATGCCCGCTTGATGTAGCAACTGAATCATGGCATGGCCGATCAGGGTGGCCTGCTCAGCCGGCTTGGCTAACACCGCATTGCCGGCGGCCAGGGCTGCCGTAATCTGTCCGGTAAAAATAGCCAGAGGGAAATTCCAAGGACTGATGCAGACGAATACGCCACGGCCATGTAGGGACAGGCAGTTACTTTCGCCGGTGGGTCCGGGCAGGATCATTGGCTCGGCAAACTGCTGCCGTACCTGGTAAGCATAGTAGCGAAGAAAATCCACCGCCTCACGTACTTCCGCGACCGCCGCGGCGAGGGTCTTGCCGGCCTCGCGGACGCACATGGTGATAAACGGGCCGCGTTGCTTTTCGAGCAAATCCGCAGCACTTTCCAGGATCTTGGCTCGGGAGTCTGCGGCGGTGGCGTCCCAGGCGGGTTGTGCAGCCTGGGCATTGTTGAAAGCCTGATCGACCTGGGTCGAAGTGCTGGCCTGCCAGCGTCCGACCGTCAGTCGAGTATCACTTGGATCCCGCACTTCGAACCAGGCGCCTTGGGCTTGGCTGCCCGGCACCAGCGGCGTGGCTTGCCACGGACCCCGATCCGTATTCACGGCGATAGCCAGCGCCTGCATTTCATCAAGATCCGCAAAATTGACACCCATAGAATTTTTCCTGATGGGTAGATATACACAGACCGGCAAGGGGATGCGCGGGTGGGCTTTGTGAGCGTGTGCAGCGGCTTGTTGACAAGGGTCAGCGGCCAGATCCGTAGCGGCTACGTGCAGATCGGAGATACGGTTGACGAAACTAGTGTTGGCACCATTTTCGAGTAAACGTCTGACTAAATAGGGCAGTAGGTCTTCATGACTACCCACCGGGGCATACACCCGACACGGTGGCTCGGAGCCATCTTCCCCCATGGCCTCAGCATATAAATCAGCCCCCATACCGTGCAGACGTTGAAATTCGAAGGGGCGTCCGTGGGCCATATGCTGGATGGCGGTTACGGTATGCGCGTTGTGAGTTGCAAAAGCTGGATAGATAAACTCCTCACCGAGTTCCAGAAGTTGCCGGGCGCAGGCTAGATACGAGACATCAGTATTCACCTTGCGAGTGAATACCGGGTAGCCGGGCCAGCCTAATTCTTGGGCATGTTTGATTTCTGCATCCCAATACGCGCCCTTGACCAACCGTACACAGCAACGACGCTGCTGTTGGCGAGCCATTTCGCCAAGCCACTGGATCACCTGTGGGGCGCGTTTCAGATAGGCCTGCACGGCGATCCCCAAGCCGCCCCAACCAGCCAGAGAGGGGGCCGTGAATACCTTTTCGAATACTTCCAGAGAGAGTTCGAGCCGTTCGGCCTCTTCAGCATCCACGGTCAGGCCGATGCCTTGGGCGTGAGCCAGTTCGGCCAGTTGCAGCAGCCGCAACCCTAGTTCGTTAATAACCCGCTTAGACTGGGTTACTTCGTAGCGTGGATGCAGTGCGGAAAGCTTTACCGAGATCGAAGGGGCGGCGAGGATATCCGGCCAGGGACCACTGTGACCGAGGAGGACAATGGCATGATGGTAGGCCTGTAGATAGTGTCCGGCATCTTCGGCCGTGAGTGCCGCTTCACCGAGCATGTCGAACGAGTACCGGTAGTGACGTAGCGGTTTAGCTCGGCCGCGCTCGAGCGCTTCCTTGATGGTGCGTCCCATGACAAATTGGTGGCCCATAATCCGCATGGCCCGGCGCACAGCTAGACGTACCAGAGGTTCACCGACGCGGGCAGCAAGGTGTTTCAGTGCCGCGAAGGCATCTTGCTCGGTTTTGTTGCCGAGTTTTACCATGCGCCCGGTGAGCATCAGACCCCAGGTCGAGGCATTGACCAACAGCGATTCACTCTGGCCGAGATGGCGCTTCCAGTCGGCATTGCCAAGCTTGTCCTGGATCAGCCGATCGGCCGTATCGGAGTCGGGGATGCGTAGTAATGCTTCAGCCACACACATCAGCAGCACGCCCTCCTGACTGGACAAATCGTATTGCCGCATGAAGGATTCGATCATGCTCAGGTCGTTGTTGTGGGCGCGAACCCGCTCCACCAGAGAGATACTCTGTTGGCGTATTGCTTCGCGTTCGTCTTCAGACAGTCGGGTGGTCTTCAACAAGGCACCGACGGCAAGATCCTCATCCTGTAGCCAGGCGGCAGTGATGGCGGGATCCGGGGCCGGATACCTAGGTAATTCGGGGCTGAGAATGTCCATGTGACCTACTTGGATGGGGCCAATGTGAACTGCATAGTGTACGCATTTGTGCAGGTCTCGGCAGCCATATCTCGGTGGCGTGTGGAGTCACGCCAAGTCCACCTTGGACGTGAACCGCAGCGTCTTGAGGTTCGTAAGCAATTGCTGAGGGGAATGATCGCCAGACTCGTGCCCACATTCAGCGTTTGACATCCCGTCACCGAGGTCTGGCGCGTGAGTGGGAGTAACCGTCGATACCCTTCTCCGTTGGCGCAAGCGTTCCGGTGTGCACGAACGCCTCGTCTATATCGTGCCGCTTGCAAGCCCCCCTCACGTCCGCCCAGGAAGCGGTGACGGTAGAGCTACGACGTACGCTGCTGTTTATCGCTCGATGACCTGTTAGGGGTAGTCCGTGAGTTTCTCAATTCGGTGGGATCGCGTTGGGGTCTGGAGTGTTGCTTGCGCCGACAGAGTTTATCCAGGCGGTATGACCTGATACCTGCGGTCGAAATCGAAACCTTGCAGGAATGGTAGCGCCCCCACCTGGAATTATTTGCCAAAAAATTGCGTAGCCTTACCGATCCTTACACAGCGTTGGATTGCGGGCACCTCGCTGTCTAGGGTGCCGGTTGCTCGTGCTCCCAGGTCTGCCGCTTCAGTGACGATGGGGTAGTGCATTGTCCTTGTGGTAAATGAGTCTGAGCTAACGAGCCGTAGGCCACCCGAAGGTTTCATTGCCAACTATTTTTGACGCGCAGCAACATTTCATGCTATCCCAATGCTTTGCTTGCCGTGCTGTACGGTAAGCTGTTTGCTTATGAGGTGTTGATGGAGGATCGCGCGCAACAAGGCCTTTACGACCCAGCTTGGGAACATGATAGCTGCGGCTTTGGCATGATCGCGCAGGTGGATAACCTGGCTTCCAGAGAGTTGGTGGATCGTGCCTTTACGGCACTCGCTCGCATGTCGCATCGTGGCGGGGTGAGTGCCGATGGTTTGAGTGGGGATGGTTGCGGGGTGTTGTTACATCGGCCGACGGCATGGCTGAGAGCTCTGGCGGCCGAGGCCGGGATCAAACTGGCGGCTCAGTTTGCCTCGGGTTTAGTATTTTTTCCTCGTGACAATGAGGCGATTGCAGCTTTGCAGAGTCGTCTGGAACGGCGTCTCAAGGCTGAAGAGCTGAGTCTGGCAGGCTGGCGCGAGGTCCCCGTGAACGAAGCGGGATGCGGGCCGATAGCGATCGCCACCCGGCCCGAGGTACGCCAGGTGTTCGTCCATGCTCCCGAGAACCTCGACGAAGTTAGCTTTGAACGGCGTCTATTCCGGGTTCGCCGTTTGCTTGAGAAGGATGTGGATTTTGCTGAGCAGGCGTATTTGGTCAGCCTGTCGGTAGCCACCATTGGCTACAAGGCTATGGCGATTCCCGGTGCCCTGTGCACGGTCTATCCCGATCTACAGCATCCGGAGCTGGTCAGTTCTGCGGTGGTTTTTCATCAGCGCTATTCCACCAACACCTTGCCGCAGTGGTCCCTGGCACAGCCGTTCCGGCTACTCGCCCACAATGGTGAGATCAATACTATTCGCGGCAACCGCAATTGGATGCGGGCGCGAACTCCGAAGATGAACTCACCCTACATAGATTTTTCCGGGCTGGGGCCACTGGTTACCCAACAGGGTTCAGATTCGCAGAGTCTGGATTCGATGATCGAGACCCTGCTGATCGGTGGGCTCGATATGCTGGCGGCGGTACGTATCACCATGCCGCCGGCTTGGCAGGCACGCGAGGACATCGATGAGGATCTTGAGGCGTTCTATGAATACTATGATCTGCATAGCGAGCCCTGGGATGGGCCGGCCGGGGTGGTGTTGTGCGATGGCCGTTATGCTGCCTGTGCGCTGGATCGCAACGGTCTGCGCCCGGCGCGTTGGCTGCGCACCGATGATAATTACCTGATCGTCGCGTCCGAAGCGGGGCTTTGGGATGTGCCGGCCGAACGGGTGACCGCACGGGGACAACTCGGACCGGGCCAGATGATTGCCGTCGACCTGCAGGAAAAACGCTTGCTGGATGATGCCGCAGTGGATGCCGTCAATCGGGCCCGGGCTCCTTTCAAGGCCTGGCTACGTGCGGGCATGACCTATCTTGAGGCCTACCTGATCGACCCCACCCTGGCGGCCGAGCCTTTGCCGGTGGCAGATTTGCGTCGTTATCAGAAATTATTCGGCTTGAGTGCCGAGGAACTGGACCAGGCCCTGAAAGTGTTGGCAGAGACCGAGTCCGAGGCCATCGGCGCGATGGGCGATGACACGCCTATCGCCGTGCTTTCGCATCAGGTGCGGCCACTGTATGCCTGTTGCCGGCAGGCCTTTGCCCAAGTCACCAATCCGCCCATAGACCCTTTGCGGGAGCGTTTGGTGATGTCTCTGTCCACCCAGATCGGTGCTGAGGGCAATCTGTTCGTAACCAGTCCGGATAGTGCCTGCCAGGTGATGCTGAACTCACCGATTCTCTCCCAGCGCAAGCTACGGCAGTTGCTGGCCATGGAGCCGTTTAATCGGCACCCGGTCCGTCTCGATCTTGCTCATGCCGAGGATGAGGATCTCGAATCGGCCCTGGTTCGACTGTGTGACGCCGCTGAGGCCGCAGTACAGCAGGGGGCCATCCTGCTGCTGCTTACTGATCGCCATATCCGCCGCGAGCAGATTCCCATCCATGCCTTGCTGGCCACCGGGGCGATCCACGCGCGCCTGGTGGACAAGGGCTTGCGCTGTGATTGCAACCTGATCGTTGAAACCGCCACCACCCGCAATCCACACCACTATGCCTGCCTGATCGGTTTTGGTGCTACGGCGATCTACCCTTGGTTGGCCTACCAGAGTCTGTTTGCGTTGGCGAATGCCGGTCAGATCCACAGCCCGGAATTTGAGCCGGTCAATGAGATTGGCCGTCACTATCGACGCGGTATCTGCAAGGGGCTATTGAAAATCATCTCCAAGTGCGGCATTGCTACGATTACCTCCTACCGTGGGGCGCAATTGTTCGAGCTGCTTGGTTTTGACCCGGCGGTAGTGGAGCGGTGCTTTCCCGGCACGCCTTCCCGTATCGGCGGTGCGGGATTCGACGATATCGATGCCGACCAGCGCATTCTGATGGCCGAGGCCTGGCAGGATGCCGTGCCCATGCGGGTGGGCGGGGTGCTGAACTACACCTCTTATGGTGAGACGCACATGCACAACCCGGATGTGGTCAGCAGTCTGCAGCAGGCGGTACGCAGTGGGGACTTTGCTGATTACTTACGGTATGCATCCTTGGTGCAGAACCGGGTGCCGGCAGCCCTGAGGATAGACTCCTGCCTCTGCCGGAAGTCGAGTCGGCCCGGGCCATTCTGAAACGCTTTGATTCGGCCGGTATGTCACTGGGGGCCCTGTCGCCTGAAGCCCATGAGGCCCTGGCAATCGCTATGAACCGCCTTGGCGGGCGGTCCAATTCCGGCGAGGGTGGTGAGGATCCCTCCCGTTACGGGACTGAGCGGGTATCGCAGATCAAACAGATCGCCTCGGGCCGGTTCGGAGTCACGCCGGCCTATTTGGTGCATGCTGAGGTCTTGCAGATCAAGATTGCTCAAGGGGCCAAACCTGGAGAGGGTGGCCGCTTGCCCGGGCATAAGGTTAACGAGATGATTGCCCGGTTGCGCTATGCCCGGCCCGGGATCGGCCTGATTTCTCCACCGCCGCATCACGACATCTATTCGATCGAGGATCTGGCACAGTTGATCTTCGATTTGAAAGAAGTGAACCCCGAGGCTCTGGTATCCGTCAAACTGGTTGCTCATGCCGGGGTGGGAACGGTCGCCGCCGGGGTGGTCAAGGCCGGTGCCGACCTGATCACGATTTCCGGTCATGATGGGGGCACCGGAGCCAGCCCGATCAGTTCGATTCATAGCGCCGGCGTGCCCTGGGAACTCGGTCTGTCGGAAACCCATCAGACCCTGAGCCGCAATGGCTTGCGTGAGCGGGTGATATTGCAGACCGATGGAGGGTTGAAGACCGGTCTGGATGTGGTCAAGGCCGCCATGCTTGGCGCGGACAGTTTCGGTTTTGGTACCGCCCCGATGATCGCTCTGGGCTGCAAGTTTCTACGGAAGTGCCATTTGAATAACTGTGCAACCGGGGTGGCCACACAGAATGAAATCCTGCGCTCCAAGCATTTCAGCGGCCAACCCGAGAGGGTGATGAATTTCTTTCAGTTCGTGGCCGAGGAAACCCGTATGTTGCTGGCGCGGCTGGGTGTCGGCAGCCTGGGTGAGCTGGTCGGCCGAACCGACTTGCTGGAGATTATCGAGGGCAGTACCTCGCGGCAACGCAAATTGACCCTGCAGCCTATTCTTGCCGATGGTTTGAAAAATGAGGTGGACCGGAGTTGCATCGTCCCGCGTGCTCCGCATCAGTCCTCGGCCTTGGCGTTACGTATTGCCGAGGATACGGCCGCCACCGTGGAAGGACATCTTGGCGGCCGGTTTGAGTATCCCGTGACCAATACGGACCGCTCCATCGGGGCTCGCTTATCCGGTGAGGTGGCTCGGCGTTGGGACAACCTGGGCATGAGTGATGCCCCGATTGAACTGATGCTGCACGGCAGCGCCGGGCAGAGTCTCGGGGCCTGGAATGCCGGGGGCGTGCATATCGTGCTGGAGGGCGAGGCCAATGATTACGTCGGTAAGGGTATGGCCGGAGGGCGCATCGTGGCGCGTCCGTTTGCCGGCACCCGTTATCCAAGTCAGGAAGGTGCGATTATC
>CAJXGK010000092.1 GCA_913053815.1 uncultured Rhodanobacteraceae bacterium | reverse complement strand
ACAACCTCAGCATGAAAGGGTTCACTGTTTACAAAGCACTACACTAGAATGAGTTGAGGATCCCCGCTCAGTGATGCGAAGCCCGGGCTAGAGCCCAGACCTCGACCCGCTGCACTCCGGCCCGCTTGAGCAAGCGAGCACATTCGGCCAAGGTCGCCCCGGTGGTCATCACATCGTCAACAATGGCCACATGCTCCGCCAGATTCAGTCCCGCCGCCAGCCGAAACGCTCCGCGCACATTGGCGCGACGGGCCTTGCCATCCAGTTCGCTTTGCGGTGGTGTGGCACGCAGACGCTGCAACCCTCGGGGTAGCAGGTCAATACCGAGTGCCCGGCTTAGCGGGCGTGCCAACTCCAGGGCCTGGTTGTAGCCACGCTTGCGCAAACGCGAGCGATGCAACGGTACCGGCAACAATTGTTGTGGTAAATCTACCGGGCATGGCTCACGTAACCAGGCTTCGGCTAAAACCCGGCCGGCCGCCAGATCGCCATGGAATTTGAAGCGGGTTTCCAACCTATCCAGCGGCCAGGCATAACGAAACGGTGACCAGGCTCGATCCCAGGGTGGAGCTCTGCGCAAACATTCACCGCACAATGCCGCCGGCTGGGCCAGGGGGATAGCGCAGCGTGCACAATACGCGTCGTTACGCGGCCATTCGCGGGCACAATCAGCGCACAGGTCACCCAGCGCACCTGGGGCCTGACACAATACGCAGCGCGGCGGCAGAATCAGCCATTCCAGCCGCCGCCAACCGTCAACCAGAATGGTGCATAAGCGGTTGACAGACATGCTTTCCCCTTCCAAACTTTGTAGCACTGTACCGCGGAAACCTGCCATGACGACCCTGCGCCACGACTGGACGCGCGAGGAAGTGCTCGCCCTGTTCGCCCTGCCGTTCAACGATCTGCTATTTCGTGCTCATAGTCTGCACCGCCAACATCACGATCCCAATGCTGTGCAGATCTCCACCCTACTCTCGATCAAGACCGGTGGTTGCCCAGAGGATTGCGGCTACTGCCCGCAAGCGGCCCGCTACGACACCGGAGTCGAGGCTGAAAAACTGCTGAGTGTCGAGGTCGTGCGGGAACGCGCCCAGGCCGCGAAGGATGCCGGTGCCAGCCGTTTCTGCATGGGTGCGGCATGGCGCGAACTCAAGGATCGCGATGTCGAAAAGGTGGCGACGCTGGTTCGCGAGGTGAAAGCCCTGGGCCTGGAAACCTGTGTCACGCTGGGCATGCTGCAAGGTGAACAGGCGCGGCAGCTGAAACAGGCTGGGCTGGATTTCTACAATCACAACCTCGACACCGCGCCGGAGTACTACAGCGAAATCATCCATACCCGCAGCTACCAGGATCGCCTCGATACACTCGAACAGGTGCGCGATGCTGGGCTGCGCACCTGCTGCGGCGGCATCGTCGGTATGGGTGAGGCCCGTGAGCAACGTGCCGGCTTGCTGCAAACCCTGGCCAATCTACCCCAGCACCCTGAGTCGGTACCGATCAACCATCTGGTACAGGTCGAAGGTACTCCACTGCATGGCACCGAGGCCCTGGACCCGTTCGAGTTCATCCGCACCATCGCCGTGGCCCGCCTACTGATGCCGGCTTCGGTAGTACGGCTGTCGGCCGGGCGCGAGGCGATGCATGACGAAATGCAGGCTCTGGCCTTTTTCGCCGGTGCCAATTCTATTTTCTATGGTGAGAAACTGTTGACCACCGGCAATCCGGATGTGGCGCAGGATCAAGCCCTGTTCCGACGCCTGGATCTGCAGCCGCTGCAATTTGGCCCGGAAACGGCTAGCAAACCGGTCGATCCGGCCACTTCTGAGTCGCAACCTGTGCCCGCAGACGTAATAACAGCTTGACGGCAACCTTTGCCATCCCCGCACCCGAACACCTTCCTGACCGCGTGTTCCCATCTCCTCAACCATGTCCCGTACTGATCTCATCCAACGTCTTGCCCAGCGCCAGAGCGAACGTGCCCGCAACGGCCTGCTGCGCCGCCTACGCACTGTTGAGGCTATCGATTCGACGACCATCATCCTCGCTGGTCAACGCCTGTGCTCATTTGCCAGCAACGATTACCTCGGCCTGGCCGCCCACCCGGATCTACGTCAAGCCCTTATCGAAGCGGCACGGGATTGGGGCGTCGGTGCGACCGCCGCACATCTGCTCGGCGGCCATCGTGCCGTGCATGCCGAGCTGGAGGAAGAACTGGCCGACTGGACCGGTCGGGAACGAGCCCTGCTATTTTCCACCGGGTTCATGGCCAACCTCGGGGTCACCGATGCACTGCTCAAGTATGGTGAATCGTGTGTACAGGACCGGCTCAATCACGCCAGCCTACTCGATGGTGCCCGGCTCAGCGGCGCGCACCTGAAACGCTATCCACACCTCGATATGGACGGCGCGGCCCGGCAACTCGCCCGAT
This sequence comes from uncultured Rhodanobacteraceae bacterium, assembly GCA_913053815.1. Classification (GTDB taxonomy): domain Bacteria; phylum Pseudomonadota; class Gammaproteobacteria; order Xanthomonadales; family Rhodanobacteraceae; genus Metallibacterium. The sequence goes on along the minus strand of CAJXGK010000092.1, from coordinate 4,604 downwards.
CCACCGCCACCCCCACCCTGCTGGCCAGCGACGCAGTGTTCAGCATGGATGGGGACATCGCGCCCCTGTCACAACTGGCGGACCTCGGGGCCCGCTATCAGGCCACTTTGCTGATTGATGACGCCCACGGTCTCGGGGTACTTGGAGAGCAGGGGGCCGGCAGTCTCATCGCCGCGGGACTGCCGGCCACCCAAGTCCCCATCCTCATGGCCACACTGGGTAAGGCGCTCGGAGTCTGCGGTGCTTTCGTTGCCGGCTCTGCTGAGCTGATCGAGGGCCTGGGGCAGTTTTCACGCCCCTATATCTACACTACCGCAATGCCCCCGGCCCTGGCCGCGGCGAGTCTGGCCGCAGTGCGTCTGGCCCGTGGTGCCGACGAGCGCCGTGAGAATTTGCAGCGGCGGATCACCCAGTTTAGGCACGGAGCACAACAACTCGGCCTGGCGCTACTCGATTCATCCACTCCGATCCAGCCGCTGTGGGTAGGTGAGGCCGCCACTGCACTGGCCTGGTCGCAGGCCTTGGAGAAGGCGGGCTTTTATGTTCCCGCCATTCGTCCACCCACCGTAGCCGTGGGCCAGGCACGGCTACGGGTGGCCCTGTCCGCACAACATGACTACACCGAGGTCGAACAACTGCTCGATGCTCTGGCAGACCTGGCCCGCAGCACCGCTCCACTCACGGGCGAGAACTGAGTTATTGCAAACCGGACTCCAAGGAAATATGTCGGATCTTTACATCGAAACCCGCGGCATCGGGACCACGCACCTGGTGCTGGTCCATGGCTGGGCCATGCATAGCGGCATCTTCGCACCGCTGACCGAAATCCTGCAAAACCGCTACACCGTGCATTGCGTCGATCTGCCCGGGCATGGCCGTTCGCGGGCCAGCACCCTGCCCCTGGAGCCGACCGCCGTGGTCGATGCCATCCGTGAGCGGGTACCGTGTGCCCTGTGGCTGGGCTGGTCGATGGGCGGCTTGTTTGCCCTCGAAGCGGCCCTTGGCGATCACCCTGAAGAACTGTCGGGACTGATCATGCTCTCCTCGACCCCGCGTTTTGTTGCCGCAGCAGACTGGCCACAGGGCATGGCCCGTGAGCAGTTCGAGCACTTCGCTACCGACCTCACCCGCGACTACCGGGCGACTATCAACCGATTTCTGGCCCTGGAGGTGTTGGGTGATCTCCAAGCCCACGGGGATTTACGCGCCCTCAAGCACGATCTGTATGCGCACGGCACCCCCCACCCAGCACGCCTACAGGAAGGGCTGGCTCTGCTCGATAGCAGTGATCGTCGTGCCGGTTTGCCCCGACTCACCGTACCCAGCCTGTGGATTGCCGGGCGTCGTGATCGTCTAGTGTCACCCGCTGCCATGCGTAAAGCCTCGGCCTTGGCCGGCGGGCGCTACCTCGAACTCCAACACGCTGCCCACGCCGGTTTTCTCGGCCACGCCGCCCCCATCGCCACGGCTATCGACGAACTAACCGGACTCATCTCGTGACCGATACTTTCCACCTTGACCGCAACCAAGTACGCCGGGCTTTCTCCCGCGCCGCCAACCGTTACGAACAGCACGATGCACTACAACGTGAAGTCGGCATGCGCCTGCGCGAGCACCTGGACTTTTTCAAGGAGCCGGTACGCCGCGTGCTGGATCTCGGGGCTGGAACCGGGCTGGGCACACGGCAACTTCTGCAGTACTACCCACAAGCCCAACTGGTCGCCGCCGACCTGGCCCAGCCAATGCTGCAGCAGGCCCGTCACCATGCCGGCTGGCGTGGCCGCCGCTTTGCTCGGGTGACCGCCGATGCCGAGCAACTGCCTTTTGCTGATGCCGGTTTTGATGTGCTGTATTCCAATCTATGCATCCAGTGGCTCGAAGCACCGCAAGCCTTGTTCGCCGAACTATTGCGGGTGCTGCGTCCAGGTGGGTTTTTACTACTGACCAGCTTCGGCCCGGACACCCTCCAGGAACTGCGTCAGGCCTGGGCCCACGCCGACGATCGGCATCCGCACATATCCCGCTTTCTCGATATGCACGATCTCGGTGACGCCGCCCTCATGGCGGGACTGCGCGACCCGGTACTGAGTAGCGAAGCCCTGCAGATGACCTACCCCGACGTAACCGCGCTGTTACGTGAACTCAAAGGCCTGGGGGCAACCAATGCCGACCCGTCACGCCAACGCGGTCTGACCGGCAAGAGCCGTTACCAACGCATGCTGCAAGCCTATCCCCAGCAGACCGACGGACGCATCAGTTCAAGCTGGGAAATCATCACCCTACACGGTCACGCCCCCCGCGAAGGTGAAGCCCGGCGCACCCCCCAAGGCGGCCAGGAAGCAAGCTTCTCGGTTGAGGCCTTGCGAGCTACACGGCATAAACGATCGTCGCCAGCTTCCTGAGCCTGGCACCACAACAAATCTCGTCATTCCGGGTTTGACCCCGGGATTCAACATGAGACCGTTACCACGCAACCGGTTGTCATTTACAGGTACGGCTAAAAGCATCGAATGTCTACTGCGGCGTACCGATAAGAAAGGACACAGGCCCACGGCACGGTCATGGTTGGCTCCACTGAATTCCCGCGCCGGCACAGGAATGCCCAGAATATAGCCGGTTACGCACTTAGTCCCCTTAACCCAACAGAGTGCTAGGCTGCCCAGAAAGCGTGGCAAGGCTACCCCAAGGAGGAAAACTATGGACGAGCGTAACGCACTGATCCGCGATCTCAGTCAGCCCTTAGCCAGTGGCAAAGGCTGGATCAAGTTTCTCGGTATCATCAACATCATTGATGGAGTCTTTACGGCCCTGAGCCTTATCGGCCTACTTTGGGCATGGGTTCCAATCTGGCTAGGGGTGTTGCTGTTGCAAGCGGGAAATGCCATTGAACGAGCCCAATTAGCGGGTGATGAAGCCGCCATGCGCCTATCCCTGGATAAGCTGCGGATCTATTTTACCGTTCAAGGGGTATTACTCCTGGTCGGCATTGCCGTGACCGTACTGTTCATGTTTCTGTTCTTCGGCACCATCATGGCCACAGTTTCCCAACGCCTCTGAAGATCTGCTCAAGGTAGACTCGCGGTCTCGTCTCTTCCAGATGGGTAGCAAGCTCAGCGTCAGAGCATGCGTTGTAAGGTGTTGTCACGTACCCGCCAGTGGTGCCATATGGCTGCTGCAATATGCAGCCCAATGACCCAGAAGAAAATCGTCCCCAAGATTACATGGATTTCTTCTAGGGTATGAGCCCATCGGGGGTGTTTCACAACCAGAAATACCGGAATTTCCCAGCCACCTGGCAGAGGTGTGGTCTTGCCGGCCAACTGCATAAAGCCCAGTCCAAGTAACGGTTGCAGCAACAGAAAGGCATACAAGAGAATATGAGTCGAAGCCGCTGCCAGATGGGTTATTTTTGACGGTTGCGGTGAGATGGGTGGGACGGTGGCAAACCAACGTGCAAAAAAGCGCGGTAGCACCAGAATCAGTACTGCCAGGCCCGCAGCAAAATGGGCCTGCAACATGACGGTCTGCAGCGGGTCATCCTTGCCAAACAAACCCGTGAGACTGATAAACAGATAGGCCAAAATCACGGCGGCAAAGCCCAACCAATGCAGCCAGCGCAAGCTTCCTGGGTAACGTTGAGAGAAATCTTTCTGCATGCTTGGGACTCCATCTGCCGAGCCCGCAATACTACCAACAGGACCCTTACCGGCCTGTCATGCGTAGCTCACCGTTTTGTAAGCTTTGTGGCGACAGTTACTGCCTTGGCAAGCGTGGCAACAATATCTGCGAGGGACGGTGCAAGTAGCGCAGCGGGTTGATATCCAGGCCCCCACGCCGGGTGAAGAATGCCGCTACCTGAAGTTCTTGCGGCTGACTAGCCCGTAGCAGATCGATAAAAATCCTTTCAACACATTCCTCGTGAAACCCGGCGTGATCGCGGAAGGACACCAGATAGCCCAGCAAGCCGGCGTGATCGAGCCGCAGACCACGATAGGTAATGCAGACTGTTGCCCAATCCGGCTGACCGGTAACCGGGCAATTGCAGCGAAACAGATCGCTGTACAACATCTCCTCAACACATTCGTCAGACTGGCAGTGCAGCAGCGCTGGCTGGGGGGGCCCATAGGTAAGAATATCGACACGCTGATCGTCGAGGCTGCGACCCGGCGGCGGTTCCAGCCGCGCGACTGGAAATTCATCGCGTCCCCGCAACTGCACCGATACTTGAGCGCCCGCCGTACTGGAAAGATCTTCGGCAATCCGGGGGGCTAGGCTAGTAACATCATTCACGCGTTCACCCGACCAACTATTGAGATAAAGCTTCAGCGATTTCGATTCGATCAACGCCGGCGAATCCGCCGGCACCGTGAACTCAGCCATAGCGCCCTCGGGCTTGCCCCGTGCATCCAGCCAGGAAATCTCATAAGCCCGCCAGCGATCCTCACCATAAAACGGCAGGGTATTCTGCAAACCCAGCGTGGCGCGCCCCATAGCACGCGGAATGGGATACAACAACGTTGCATCGAGCCGCTGTGGATATTTAACGTTACGGCCGAGTGGGGTTTGATGCAGAGCATCGGAGTCAGGGAAGATCGCAGTCATAA
>CAJXGK010000091.1 GCA_913053815.1 uncultured Rhodanobacteraceae bacterium | reverse complement strand
GGGCGGCGCACGGCGTTGATGGTCTGCCAGGCGATCAGCATGGCCATGACCGTGGTCTTGCCGGCACCGGTCGCCAGTTTCAGGGCCAGGCGCATCAGTTCCGGGTTGGCATCGTTGTTGGCATTGGCAAGGTGTTCAAGAATGCTACCCGCGTCCTTGCCAAGCTGCGGAGCCACCTCGATCAGCCAGATCGCGGTTTCCACCGCCTCGATCTGGCAGAAGAACGGCCGGATATCACTGAAGCGGTGATAACGCCAGTGCTGCAACAGGCGCACGGTTTCCGGGGTGACACGCCACCGATTCGGATCGGGAATCAATCGCCAGTGATCCACCTGTCGGCGCACCGAGTTGATGGTGGCGGTGTGATCATATTGTTGTGCCGCTGACGACAGGCCCTGGCCTTCATCGAACAGCAACGAGGCTTGCTCAGCCGATCCTTTGCGTTTCCTCGGCTTCGGGATCGGGGTGATGAATTCCGCGCGTCGGCGGGTCTCGACGATCTTCTGGGTCGGCTGGCCGGTGCCGTCCAGTCCCCAGTGGCGGGCCGGACAGACATAAGGTGAATTGAGAATTGGCTGCTCGAAGAAGCGATTTCCCACAATCAAATCCCTGGCTACATCAGCTGCCAACTATGCAGCAAGTCTGGCGAAACCGCCATCTTAGGGCGCAACATGCGCCCATTCAGTGAGTGGGGGAGATGACCAACCTGGGTAAATTCATGCCCAGCTAATGCGAGGTGTGCTTATGTTATTTCACCAGGTAGCGCGTAGATGGCCGGAAGATTGCGGCCCAGTTCCTGGAAATCCATACCGTAACCGAACACGTAACGATCCGGCACCTCCACTCCGAAACTGTCAGCATGTAGGCCCGGAATACCGCGATCGTGTCGCTTGACGCAGAGCACGGCGATCAGTACCCGGTGAGCTCCGTGTGCCAGACACCATGCCCGGATGGCCATCAAGGTATGGCCTTCATCGAGAATGTCGTCGGCAAGAATGATCGTTCGCCCCGCCATAGAAATCTGTGGGGGCCGTCGCCATTGCAGCTCACCGCCCGTGGTATTGCCCTGATAGCGGGTGGCATGCACATAGTCAAATTCCAACGGGCTGCGTATTGCCAATGCCAAAGCACCGGCAAACACCACAGCACCTTGCATGACGCTGATAAATATCGCCCGCTCACCATTCAGCAGCGGGTCGAGTTCGGTTCCCATGCGAGTAATAGCGGCTTCGATCTGCGTGCGCCCATAGAGTTTCTCGGCATGGCTCAAAGCCTGATCCAAATTTTCCGGTAAATTCATTCCGGTTCCTTGTATTGATCCACCTCCCGCAGTCTTTCGATAAATCTCGTACGCTGGGGATTGTCCATGAGTTCGTCCCAGGTCGCAGCTACTCCCCCTCGCAAGTCGGTCACCCAGTTCTGGGTACAGTCGATTCGGCCCCGGACTGACTGCAATGCCTCGTCGACCAGCGCCGGGGTGCACACCAACACCAGATTGCAGCCGGCCTGCAAATGCTGCTGAACCCGCGTGGCCACGTCGCCCACTTGTGCTGCAGCGCTCATACCCACATCATCGCTGATGACCACGCCGGCAAATCCCAGCTCGCCCCGTAAAACCTCACCGATCCATCGGTAAGAATAGCCTGCCGGCCGGGGGTCGAATGCCGAGTACACCACATGAGCCATCATGACGGCTTCGGCCCCCGCCGCAAGCGCTGCGCGGAAGGGTTCGAGATCTTCCCGGAACAGTGCCTCCACGGGCCGCGGATCACAGGCTTTTTCGACGTGGGGGTCCTCCAGTACGGAACCATGTCCAGGGAAATGTTTCACGGTCACGGCCATGCCGGCCATGCGCATGCCCCGCACATAGGCTTGGCCCAAGTCGGCGACAACGTCCGGATCTGTATGCAAGGCGCGGGTACCGATAGCCCGGTTGCCACGAGCCAGATCCAAGACCGGGGCGAAGGAAATGTCCACGTCTGAAACTCGCAACTCACTGGCCATAACCCAGGCATGTTCTTCGGTACGTTGCCGTGCCAATGCCGGATCGTGCTGCCAAAAACGACCTAGTGCAGCCAACGCCGGCAGGGCAGTGAAACCCTCACGAAATCTCTGCACCACTCCGCCTTCCTGATCGACACTTACCAACAACGGCTGGTCACGACTCGAGCGGATCGCATCAATCAGTCCGCGGAGCTGATCACGATCAAGATAGTTGCGCGAGAACAAAATGACTCCTGCGACTTCCGGCTCGGCAAGCCAAGCGCGCTCCCGCTTACTTAATTCGGTTCCCTGGATGCCCACGATCAACATTCGCGGGCTCCAGCACGTTCCGCCGTGCTCCAACGGCAGTAGGGGTAGTCGATCAATTGTACGTTGTAATAGCGCGGGCAATCGCTGACTTCCCGTCCTAACCAATCCGGTCGGGGAAAGACCGCGTCAGCATCCAACAATTCAATTTCGGCCACCAGCAGACCGGCATTTTCACCAAGAAACTCATCGATTTCAAAACAAAAGCCGGCTACCCGAACCCGATGGCGGCGTTTTTCTAGCACCCCCGAACACAGCTCCTGCAACATGCTTATGGCATCGCTCATTGGTATCAGGTAAGCGTATTCGGCGCGTTCAATGCCAAGACCCACCGCTTTGATGTTCAACTCGGCCGCACCATTCTCGATACGAACCCGTACCGATGCTTTGGCCAGCCCCTGCGTCAAGGCCTGCGCAGCAACGAAGTAGCCCTGTCGAATATGCGAAACCGAATGCACCTGATCACGCCAGGTTTGGTTGTCGAGCAGGAATTTGCGTTCGATCTCTATACCCATGGGGTCCTCTATAAACCTACTGCGCAGTTCGATTGCTGCATTGCGTCCTCATCCACTTCTTGTCTATCTGCCTGATATATCTCGTGGATTCTCTCCGGGATACCTTACACTCGAACCGTTCGATACGGTTTTTCGAGGTGCCCCCATGACTCGCTTAGTCTCTCGTAAACAGGGCCATTGACTCGACATGCGAGGTATGTGGAAACATATCCATGACTCCCGCTGCTTGCAGATGGAACCCATGCCGGTGAACCAGGGTTCCCGCATCTCTGGCCAAGGATGCCGGATGACAGGATATATACAGCAGCTTGTGGGTGGCGGCCACCGGAAGATAGTCCAGGAGTTCGGCAGCGCCCGCACGGGGAGGATCCAGCACGATGGCATCCCATGGCTGCTGCGCCCAAGGTGCCGCCTGCTGGTCCTCGAACAGATCAGCGCTATAGAAACGGGCATTTTCAATGCCGTTATTGTGAGCGTTGTCGATAGCACGCTGTACCAGCCCGGACTCCCCCTCAATGCCGACCACTTCGGTAACATACCGAGCCATTGGCAAAGTAAAATTTCCGATACCTGAGAAAAGGTCCAGAATTCGATGCCGAGGCGACAGTTCGAGCAAGGCCAAGGCCTGATGCACCATGCGTTGGTTCATCCCAGAATGAATCTGTATAAAATCAAGTGGCTGGAAGGTGATTTCCAAATCATCCTGGACCCGATAGGTCAACCTCACCCGGTCTTGCCTGCGCAGGGGATGGGCGCTATCCGGTCCCTGTGGTTGCAACCAGATCGATAGACCCTGCGCATCACCAAAAGCCGCCAGACTGGCACAATCGGTAGCACTCGGCGCTTCGGTATGTCGAATGACCAGTACTAAAGCCTCGTCACCGGCGGCAAATTCGATCTGTGGAATACGGGTACGGATAGACAGCCGGCTGATCTGCGCTGCCAGCTCCCGTAAACACGAACCTAGGGTAGGATGCAGCACGTCGCATGATTGCAGATCGGCCACATAACGCGGATTGGTTTCGTGAAACCCCACCAGTACGCGGCCTTTTTTTTCAACCCAGCGAACCGACAATCGGCCCTTACGTCGATATCCCCACGGCGCATCTTGTAATGCCGGCAACCATCTTGCCGGAACAACCTTGCCAATCCGCTCGAAATTATCCGCCAGGACGTGCTGCTTAGCCGCAATCTGCGACGTCGCAGAAAGATGCTGCAGACTGCAGCCGCTGCAGTGCAGGAAATGCCGACAGCGGGGGGACACTCGTTCCGGAGAGTGGCTCAATAGCTCTAGCAGCACCCCTTCGTCATAGCGGCGCTTGCGCCGCACGATGCGCAAACGAGCCCGCTCTCCGGGTAGCACGTTAGGCACAAAAACGGTTTTGCCATCAATATGCGCAACGCCCCGTCCATCATGGCTGAGAGCGGTGAAATCAGTTTGAATTTCGTTCATGCCTACAATTCGTCGGGGATTGCCAAGTCCTGATCAACCAGTTCGAAACAGCCATGCCGGTTAGCGCTTACGCCGCCATGCTCCATTGCTGTTGCGATAATACCAACCCGGCCGGGCCTGCTCGATCCAGTTGCGTGCAAAGATGGCACGAATCTTCGATTCCCACTGCGGATGACCATTACCCTTGGCTATCGCCACATATAATTCGGCCCGATCACGGTTAGCGTCAGCAATGATCTGACCGAGCCCGGCCCGCTTGGCAAGAGGTACGGCGGACAGATCATGGATGGCCACATTACCATCCGCTGTAAAACCGATGGCTCCAGATCGCAGCAAAGGTTCAAGATCCCTCTTAGCCCGCGCTTTCATTCGGGTCAGAATGGTGCGGACCACCGCAGTATTGACGTCCAGATTAGGTTCGGCGGCCTGCGCAGTAGGGATCAATAGATCCAATAGGCCAGCCTGGATGCTGCCGGAACCATCCTGGTTTTTGGATGATCCGGAAGGGGAGGTCTGGTTCGGAGTTTTGGTTACTGGCTTAGTCGTAACAGATGGGTGGCCCAGCACCTCACGGACAATCTGCTTGGCAGCGCGATTTGCGGCCGCCGCAGGAAAATAAACATTGATCGTGACACAACTTGCCACAACGCCGAATGTGGTGAACAGCAAGATTGAACTTAGCTTTCGCATACGATTCTCCAGGACGCATCAACGGATAATGGGCGACTGTCCGCGAGTGGCCGCACGCAGGCGGCGTACCAGAGTCGGCCAATCAACACGCCGTTGATGACCCACAATGTGGATGTATGGCAAACCACTCCCTTGCACGATAGTGTACCCGCCGCCATCAACAGGACTGCCCCCGCCCATCGTACAGACCGCGTCCACCAATTTGCAGGAGAGGCGGATATGCTTATAGGAGAAGCTACTAAACAATCTCAGTATGGCGGCCTGCAAACCACCTGCCAAGCCGCCTCCACCGATCTCGGTCAGATTTTTGATGGCGCGCTGACTGATACGCCCCCCGCCCACGGTATGCAGTTCCGCATCAAACGCTATGGGTTTCCAGGCAACCAGGCGCAGCCCCTTAATCGTGCCATCCAGTCGGCCACGGATCTCACCAAAACCAAAGACACGGGTCATCGGTCCCAAACGCACACCCCGCAAGAGTAGATCGGCACCCAGTTCCGGCGTATCGCCGAATGGATGGGCGAGTTGTAGGTGGGTAACATCGACAAAGCCGTCAAACAGATGGGCGGAAAGCCCCCCATTGAGGATAATTTGGTCCCCACGCCAGAGCAGTTCAGGGACAGCCCCACCCAATTTGCCTCGAAAGGCCGGCCAGTCCAGGGCTCCGGCCAGGGTCGCTAGATCGATATTCCGAAAGTTCAGGGAAGCTTCCAGGTGGGGACTCTTACCGGCATCAGGCTGCCATTTCAGCCGTGAAATTCCTAAGTGGCCGCCCAGCAGGGGAATCGAAGTGGGATGTTCAAGAATCAACCATCCGGATCGGCTTGCCAATTGCAGTTTTGCAGCTCCCAAGGGCAGCCGATACACACTTGCCGCCTTCCAACCAAGGGTTGTGGGTTGCGTGGCGAAGTGTTTTTTCCAGCGCAAACCACCATTCAGATCCGCTACGGCAAACCGGTTACGCACATCAGCCAGATCGACATTTTCCAAATCTACCGCGAAATCCTGCAGGTGACCTGCCGACCATTGCAGATGGCCCGATGCGATCCCTGCCGCCTGCAGTCCACTCAGACCTGTCTGCGCCAACCATCCCGAAACATAGCGCTGCATGGCCCTACCCAGATTCGCCTCCAGGTGCCGTATCCGCAGGGTACGCAACTGTCGGCGGGCATTGAGTGCCAAGCTACCCTGTACAACCAGTACCCCGGTATCCTGATACTCAAAGTGGGTTAGATGCAGGCGTCCTCCGGGATACTGCGTTCCCTGGAGGTGCAAAACAGCACCGGAATTTGGCAGCTTGGCGTAAAAACTCCCCGCCAGAAGCTGGCCACTACGCAAGTTGCCGTCAAAGTCAAAGTGAGTCGCCGCAGCGTCTCGAACAATCCGGAAATCGCCGGCTAAGGATAGTTTTTCACTCGCCACTTTCCCGGCCGAGGCCTCCAGGGTTAAAGCCTGCAATCTGGCCCGTCCGGAAAGGCGCAACCGCTGCGCATCACTATCCATGGCCACCATCCCCGATACCGTACCCGCAGTCACCTTCGGTTGTGAAAGTACCAAGGCCAGTAGCCCCTGCAGCCAGCGTACCGGAACCGATTGCAGGCGCCATAACACATGTAATGGTGCCTCCAAGGGTAGCGTCGCCACAATCTTCGTGCGTTGGCGGGTGATCGTAATTTCGGCACTGCCAGCGTCAATGCGACAATCCAACCGGGTCAAAGTGCCCAAGGCTCCTCCGGGTGCGCCTTGCACCCGCACGGGAGCGTTGAATACCCAGCGTCCGGTGTGGTCGCGCACCAGCAAGCCGTCAACCTGGATACGCACTCTCTTCCAACCCAACGCAGCAATGCTGAGCCGGGCAACCTGCAATTTCACCCGGAGCGCCCCTTTTGATCCGGGGGCCTGAGCCAGTTGCATCTGCAACCCAGACAGCTTCAAACCCCAGCCGTCAATCTGGCGAACATCGATATGCACAGCGGCCAAACCTGATCCCGCCCAAAAGGCCATGATCAGAAGCCACCAGCATTGTCTGCCTGGGCTTGCAATTTGCTTCATATGCACCGATTCTGTCACGGTAAATAGGAAAGAGACATGAACGGACCCTCAATACCCCCTCGTCCCCGTATTTT
>CAJXGK010000090.1 GCA_913053815.1 uncultured Rhodanobacteraceae bacterium | reverse complement strand
GTAGAAGACGAGTTCGACGTCGAGGTTGAGCAGATCGGCGGTGCGGAAGTAGATCCCTGGGCCACGAGTCAACCTGACCCGTTTTCACGGTGTCTTTGCCCCCAACAGCAAGCCTCGCGCCCTGGTGACGCCAGCCAAGCGGGGCAAGGGCAAACGCCCACCGAACGTCGCACAGCCATGGCCCCGGGTCAAGTCCGGGGCAGGCTCTGGGCGCAACGCCTCAAGTGCGTCTTCAACATCGATATCGAGACGTGCAGTGAATGCAGCGGCGTCGTCAAGGTCATCGCCTGCATTGAGAATCCTGTGGTGATCAAGAAGATACTCACCCACATGAAAGAAAAATCCTCTTCAACAGAACTAATTCAGTTGCTCGAGAGCCGGGCGTCGCCTGTCTACGCGCCAAGCGCAGGCAGGCAAGCCGGCATGTTCAATTGCACCGAAGGAACCCAATCCACTCAAGTTGTTGCTGCCCTGCCCTGGCACAAGCGACAGGGTATCGGTTTGTCTGATGGTTGGGAATAGCAGGAGAGTGGATATGGAGAGGGAGGATTTTCCGGTGGTGGTGCACAAGGCGGCAAGATTTCGTGGTGATAGCGGGGCGAATGGCTGTCCAGTACCCGTGACCTACCCATAGACTTTGGGGAAAGGGGTATTCACTCTTCCTAATACTCATATCTCACATGATCGTCGTCAGATTCTGCGAGTACCACGACAGCTTGGATATGTCGAGCACCCGTAGAAAGCGCCATACCTCCCTGTTCTGCGGACCATGGGAGAGCCACACTTTGGGCAGTTTTTACTTGCCGTGGCTTGCTGGGTTGATATCTGGGCTTTTATCTTTCGAGCAGGCCCCATTCGGGTGCGACTTCGTGCTTTGCAGTCGTTACAGATTCTCCCTACGCCAGTTGTAAGACTGCTGTCAGCGAAGGCGTCAACGGGTAGCAAATTACCACATCTGGGACACCCCTTTGTACGCCCCGCCTCCTGAGAGGCGACGAGCCTGTGTACGACCTTTGCGAAAGTCAGCTTCGGCTTGGATCTGGTAAGATCAAGAAGCCTTTCGTTCAGTGTTAGGACAGGGTCCTCGCCCAAATTGAACCTGTTAATACGAAGGAATTTGTATCCGTAGCCTTCAAGAACTTTCTCCCGCTCGACATGAGCCGCTGTGTAGTAACTGTCGTAATTAAATGCATCTACATTGGCATTCTGCGTGAAATGGCCGAAATGTTCGCTGAAGCCGTCATACTCAATGATGATGCTGTGCTGACGATTCTCACCGTCTCGGTAAAGAAGAAGGAAATCCACACGATAGGCCGGATGATCATAGTATGGGTCAAGCTGCTTAAGATAGTCTCCAATAGGGAACTGTGCCTTTAGTTCAATGCCTTTGGAGTTCTGGAAGAATGCCGTGTTCTTTATCCACTCAAGGACCTTGGCCTCCATCGGGGACTGAGCATCTACATCTGTCGTGTCTGGAAGCTGGCAAGCATCCCTCAAAACCACTGAGTAGTGGCGTAGTGCCTGACCGATAGCTCCCTTGAATGTATCCAGGGGTTTGCTTATTACAAAGTGCATGCATTCTTTGGCACGACTGAACCCAACGTTGAGTCTTTGTGCCTTGATCTGACCTCCCTCTTCGAGACCAGCGCTGTTCAGATCCTTGATGAAGACCCCCCAAAGCTTATCCTCTACCGGGGAAGCGACCATCGAGTAGAAAATGATATCCCTCTCCTCACCTTGGCAGGTATCGAACGTCATGATCTTCAGTTTCAGGCTCTCATAGAAGTAGTCCCGATCAAGGTCGTCCGAAACGGCCGAGGCAATGAGTTTCTGCTGGTTCGTATGAGGGGTAATGATGCCAACGGAGCAACGACTGCTTTCAGCCTTCAGTTGGCGCAACTGATTAAGGATAAACTCACACTCCAAGGAATTCGTATTTTTGGCTAGCTCTTGTTTCCCGTCATGCTCGATAAAAGAGAACTTGATGGTGTCTTCTATCGACTTGCCTCTTATCCGAATAGCTTGGAGGTCTCCTCCGTAGAAATGCTTGCTGGAATAGGAGATCAATTCCCTATAGCCACGGAAGTGCTTGAGTAGCATGATGTCGAAGTTGGCAATGAACTCGAAGAATTCGAGTATGGACGTCTTGATATCGAACTTCGTTAGCCGTTCCAATTCTGCAGGTCCAGTAGAAACATTCTTCTTGAAACTGGCATCCAGCCGGTTTAGATACTGGCGGTTCGTGTCGGACCGGGCCTGAGCGGTTTTCACGTTACTGAACTGTTTCTTGTCCCCAAGGACGACAATCTTCTTGGCCCTCAGCAACGCTGGAAAGGCCTGAGCAATGCTTACCTGTGATGCCTCGTCAATAATGACAACATCGAATATTCCGGGCTCAAGCGGGATATACTCGGCATAGTCCCTGATCCCTGCCACAATGCAGGGAAACGCCTCCTTGAGCTTTCCAAATTCGTCCTTAGGAAACCGCTTCTTCTTCTTGATAATTCCACTAAGAGTCTTCGCCGTGCCCTTGTCATTGTCGTAGAAGTCCAGGAGTCGCTCATCCAAAATGTTGGTCATCCGATTGGTCAACAGGTCTTGATAGGAAGAGAGACCTCCCGTGTAGTCAAAGACCGGAACCGCCTGGAATGCGGACGACAACTTGTGGTGGAGGGATAGATGAGAAAGCATGTCAGTAAATACGTCCTCTGGGAGTCTGCGTAGGTCGTTGTCGAAGCAGCTATGAAGGCTCGATGGCGACAGTCCTATCTTCTCTGCGGAACGTGGGTACTCCTGGATATACGAGAGAACCTTTTCCAAGTCGTCAGACAGGGTATCCAGATCAATTTCGTCCAGCAGATGTTCATCGGGAAGCATTAACTCATGAATGATCGGTAGCGGGTCGTCCAGAAAGGACAGAAGACCATGCTCCTTCAGTGCATTGTTGGTGTCTCCAAAGAATGCTGAGGCGCGTTCTAGATCGTCGATTTCCCCCCTAAAATCGATAGGTGTATTAAAGGATAATGCAGCATTCAGTTCTTGCGACATTTGTGAAATTTTCTTCCCCTTGAGGAAGTATCCGAAAATGCCGGAGCCAATCTCTCTGTGCTTCTCAATAAAGGAATTGAGCAAATTGACATGCTTTCCCGTGACGGTACGGAAACTTTTTAGGAATGTTCGATCCTGATACGTTGTCCGTAATTCTTGGATGACTTTCGCGAAAACAAGAAATGTCGAAAATATGTCGGTCCCCTGCAGGGGACCACACGTCGACTGAAATAGGTCCAGCAAGGTAAGATTATTGGTACGATAGTGAAGCGTGTCATCGAGTACCGCCATAGACTGCCGAGCGTCATCAACGTGGCTAATGCCCTCTTCTGACTTCAATACTTCGCCAAAGGTTATCGGGTAGTTATCTCCGTTTTCATACCGACGTTCGAGACTCACAAGGGTCTGTATGTCAACCATGTCAACATTGCCATAGCTCGCGATGGTGGCATCAATGTTGGTAATCAGATAATTATTGTATTTGCGAAGGTCCGCTGCCAAGTTGGCCTCCTGGCTTTTTACTGCTTTGAACTGCATCCTGATCTTGTTGACAACTGGTGTGGAGAGAATCTGAGCGTAGTTACTCGCAGCCCTTCCAAGTCTGAGTATCGGATTCTGGAAATGATCTGATATACGAACTCGATTCATCACCTCGGTTATCTTTGCTTCAACTACATCCAGGGCCTCTTTCTTATCGGAGAGCACTAACACGGATTGATTGTGTAAAATGGCTTGGAATACGATTGCGGTGATAGTGTGGCTCTTACCAGTGCCAGGGGGGCCTTCAACAGCGATGTACTTGCAGTCTTCCTTTTCGAGGGCTCGGAGTATCTGTCTTTGCTCTGGATTCAGAGGAATTGGACTGCTGAAGACGAGTTTCTGCTCAGATGGCATCCTATCCCATTCGTTATCGATTTCTCTTTTGAATGACTTGGGAGAACGGCCAATGAAATCGTCAATCAATCCCGTAAAGCTGTCTATCAGATCAGCATCCTGCGACTTCATCAAGTCGAGGATTTCTTCATAGTCATTGACCAGTGCCTCGTCAGATTTGTCGAAAATGCAAATGTACATCGAGTTCGATACGGCGATAGAGGGTCCTCGTGCCGCCTGACGTGAAGCGTCGGAAATGTCTATTTCCGGCGAGAGGTGGAAGTAGTCGACAACGTCTGAAAGGACTCTACCGAGAACTTCTCGCATGGATGCACGATGTTCTTTAGGATAGATGATCCTCTCGGCTATGGACTTGATCGTCCCTTGCTGGTTCCGCTCCTTGTTAAACTCCTGAACAATATACTCAATAGCCTTCTTGTTTATGTAAACCGCGGGCTCACAGACAACCTGGAAGCTTCCTTCCGTCTTTGTGATCGTCAAAGGTACGTAAAATAGCGGATATTTATTTTCGAGGAAATGGATGTCACAGAAGTAAAGGTAAATGTCCTGCTTGTCCAAGATGAGGTTGTTGTCGACTAGTTCTTTGATTTCGAAGAACAAATCGTTTACAGAGTAACTGCTGAAATATGATTCGATACTACCTCTCACGAAGCCACCATCCAGGACTTGACGTATCCGGTGTGCAATGTCCTCGGGTTGCCCACCGTAAACATTTGCCACCCACTCAGAGATCAGATCCTCCAATGGATCAGTGAGAATCGCTACAAGCCTCTCCTCCAAGGAGTAGACTGCCTCGATGTCCGCTCCGCTACTGCTGTGCAAGAGGCCCTCGACATCTTTCACGAATGGCGTGACGACTTTTGAGCGTATAGCTTCGGTGACGGAATCCTGAGAACGAGATAATGCATCACCAATATCTGTCGTCTTTGGATTGGCGAGATCGGTGATCTTCGTGGCAATGCTTGCTGCCACCTCCGCCAGCAGTTCGTCCGAGATACTTCTGATGTGTGCTGCAATGAGGTCCTTGATCTTCTGGGAAACAACTGCTCGATATTCCCCCCTGGGTATACTGAGTGGCTGTGTTATGCCACTTCCGATTACCTTGAAAAGTAAAGACTGAAAGACATCATATTTCGCCAAGTCCAAGCCGACACGCAGGTTCTTGTTGTTGTGGAACTTCACACTACGTTTAGGAACACGCCTCTTGTGGAAGTCCGTTTCCAGAAAGTCCATGTAGTAGGTAGCTAGCTCGGATACAAAGGCAGCAATGCCATACTTGCTTAGTTTCGGGGTCGACGATACCGCAGGTAGCGTGATTTTCCCCTCTGCTGGTTGGAGTACAGGAATCTGGAGCTTACTACGACAGGTTGGGCATTCTCCTGCTTTTCCGGCACTGTCGTCTGAGGCCTGTAGCGAAGCTTGGCAGTGCTCGCATGTGAACCTTATCATTCGTAACTCCAGCGCCCTAATTTGTGAATGTATGTTAGCACGAGAACTTGATGCGGATCCCACACGCCTCCACACAGATGCGGACCTAGCCGTGGGAAGGTTCGGGGATCGGGCGCTCGACCAGCTCGAATTCGGCACCGGGGTCCGTTGCGTGTGCCGATGCCGCGCTGCCCGATCGCACTTGGATCGTACGATGTGCGGACCGGGTGACGGAATGCCCGCGCCCGGTCCGGCGATCGGGATTAGGTGGAGTTTACCAGGGCAGATCGGTTCCGTCGTAGTTCAGGAAGCGCTCGGCGAGCGCGTCTTGCGGCGTGGTCGGTGACGTCGAGGCACCGCCCACGGCGGGATGCGGGACCGGGCTTGCCTGGCCGAGGCCGTTGAAATCCACAACGGCGTTGAGATGAGCCACGGACCCCACGGAATCCACGGACCAAACACGAGTTGTCCGTGCGTTCCGTGGGGTCCGTGGGGTCCGTGGCCGTTTTTTACGGGATAGACCCACGTACCGTTCCCCGAGATCCCTACAAGGGCCGGGCTCGCCCGGCTGGGTCCGTTGACGTCCAAAGCGCAATCCGAATCCCGAATGCCGCCGGCGGGCCGAGGCCCGCCCGGGAACGCCCATCCTCCCGCCCGCCGGGCTCGCCCGGCCGTATAGGTGACCTCCGCATACGTGGTCCGGACACGGCCCGCCAGCCGGCCCGACCGCAGAGCGTCAGCGCTCACGGGGCCTTATGGGACGCGCGCGGATCCCTTCCGCTCCGCCCCGGGAGCGCAGCCGCTGGCGCTGGCGCTCCCGGAACTCCCGGCGCTCGTGGCCATTGGCCGCGGCGCGCCCCGCACGCCGGCCGAAGCGGTGCTCGACCCGCTCGCCGCGGCGGTCCAGCCGCCGATCGATACGCTCACCGCGGCGATCGAGGCGCCGGTCCACGCGATCCCCCCGATGTTCGAGGCGATGCTCCACCCGCTCACCGGCCCTGGACTGATCGGCTCGGGCACTCACCGGTCCGGCCACCATCCCCACGGCCAACACCGTGCAGGCCACCACGGACCACCCTGTAAGACTGCGCCGGGTTTTCATCGGCAGTGCCCCTCTGATCAGATTGAACGGCTCTCAAATCTTTATAACGCCTCGGCAGTACGGAGGTTGGCACGGATTCACCGGCGCAGTGGCAGATTTCCGACGCGCTATCGGGTTATGCACAAGCAGCACAACCTGTCAATGATTGACACCGTATGTCCTACAACGATATCGTAGGCCTCTATAAAAACCTCTAACTGATTGTTTTCGATCTATATTTACAAACTCCAACAAGACCGACCCGATTTCGCATCCAATCGAAAAACTCGTGAGAGTACTGGGAGTTCCCGATTCATCCACAATGTTATCCACAGGTTGCATGGATAAGCCTTGAAAAAAATGGGGGCGACAATCCCTCCCGATACCGGAACAGCAACCGGCCGCTGCTGGTGTAGAGTAAGGGCGCCATGTCACGCCGGCCCGTCCTTCAAATCGCAGTCCCCTCGCCCGTGTACCGGACCTTCGACTACCTGGCACCGGCTGGCGCCGACCCGGCCGATCTGTGTTCCGGAATCCGGGTCCGGGTACCGTTCCGTCGCGCCCGCGCCGTGGGCATCCTCGTGGGCTGCGCTGAACACAGCCGGGTGGATCGGGGCCGGCTGCGTCCCGCGCTGGAGGTGCTCGACCGCGAACCGCTGTTCGACGAATCGCTGCTTGCGCTCCTGGGATGGGCGGCGGACTACTATCGCCACCCGCCGGGTGAGGTGTTCGCCACGGCGCTGCCCGTCG
>CAJXGK010000089.1 GCA_913053815.1 uncultured Rhodanobacteraceae bacterium | reverse complement strand
AATAACCCGGCCCTGTTCAAACGTGATGCCCACTTGTGTATGTATTGTGGAGAGCGGTTTCATTATCACGATCTGTCGCGTGACCACGTGACACCCATCAGCCAGCGCGGTCAGGACGTCTGGACCAACGTGGTGACTGCCTGCCGCCGCTGTAATAACCACAAGGCCGGCTGCAGCCCGGAGCAGGCGCACATGCAACTGCTGGCGGTGCCGTTTACACCGACCCACGCCGAATATATCTATCTGCAGGGCAAGCGCGTGCTGGCTGACCAGATGGAATTCCTGATGGCGCACTTCCCGCGTCGCAGCCTGATGCACGCACGTTTGAAGATGTAGGCCCGGGCCCTCCCTGTCCCAGTCTGATGTCTGTCTGGACCGCCATAGAACAGCACTGGCCCGGCCGGTGAAGTTGTCCGTAGCGCAGGAGGTGGGCGGCGGCTCCATCAACCGGAGTTACCGGGTCAGTTCGGGTGATGCCACCTGGTTCGTGAAACTGAACCAGGCCGGGTTGTTGAGTATGTTCAGTGCCGAGCTGGAAGGCCTGCAGGCACTGACCAAAGCACAGGGACTGCGCATTCCACAACCCCTGTGCTGTGGCGAGGATGGCCGGCAGGCCTGGCTGGTGATGGAGTTCCTGGAGCTGGACGGTGCCGGTGACCCGGTGGCGTTGGCGGAAGGCCTGGCCGAGGTGCATCGTATCGGCGCCGCACAGTTCGGCTGGCAGCGCGACAATACCATCGGTTCCACGCCGCAGATCAATACCCGCGAGGATGACTGGCTGAGCTTCTGGCGCGAACACCGGCTGGGTTTCCAGCTGCAGCTCGCCGCCCGCAACGGCGCTTTGGCTGCGGCGTTGGACAGCGGGGAACAACTCATGGAACAGTTGCCGGCCCTGCTCGACGGACGTGAGGATGTCGCGCTACTGCATGGCTGGCGACACGCCTTGGCCGGCCAGTCGATCCAGACCCTGCTGCACGGTGGCAACCGTTGGCTGTTGGGCGAACCCCTAGCCAAATCCGCGCACATGCCCACAACACGTGCGGGCAGAGCGGCCGCACGCAAGGCATCCGACTATCCCCCTGGCGCACGTCACGAATTGCTGTCGGTACGCTTGGTTGAAAGTGCACCGGAGCTGTTGCCCGATGATCCCGACATGCGCGATCTGGTTCTGCACTTGATCGCCACTCACCACGGCCACTGCCGGCCCTTGGCCCCGGTGGTCTTCGACGAGGCGGCACCAACGGCGAACTACACCTTCACCCTCAACGGCATCCAAACGGCCTGGGACGGCCCCACCGCCCTTGAACGACTGGACTCCGGCGTAGCCGAACGCTACTGGCGCCTCGTACGCCGCTATGGCTGGTGGGGTCTGGCCTGGCTCGAAGCGCTGCTGCGTCTGGCCGATCATCGGCGCAGCGAATGGGAGGAGATCCACGATGACGATGCCTGATGCCACCCACCCCATCGCCCTACCCGGGCTGGATGGTGCCAACTCTCTCGGGTTTCTGGCTGCCTTGGGTACCGTTCGTGCTGCAACATTATATTGGCCGCAACACCGGGTGCGGATGGCCTGGTCTACAGGTGACCTGGGCTGGCGGCCTGAACTGTACCTGCACCCGGTACTTGAACAGGAGGAACTCTTGGCCGGCTTGAACGAATTTCTCCAGCAGACCGATCCGCTGCAAGTGCTTGCAGATTATAAAGACCTGACGATACCAATAGCCGCCTTTCGTGAAGCAGAATTGGCGGCCGCACAAACCGCCACTGCTACTGATCGAGCCGCGGCAGACTTTCTGGCAGCCCTGGGCTCGGATGTGGTTGAGACACAAGTCAACGGCAAGAAAAACGGGTTGATTGCCGATACCGCGTTGCGAAACACGAGTGGTGCCGGGCATCAGCACTTCATCGGCACCATGCGCACCTTGATCGCCGACACCACAATCGAGCATCTGCACAAGACCCTGTTCGAGACCTGGCGCTACGACGACCCACTGAAGAATCACAGTTTGCGTTGGGATCCGATGGACGACATTCGCTACGCCCTGCGCTGGGACAACCCCAAAGGCGACAAAAACCGTAAACTCAGTGGCAGCATGTGGGGCGCCAACCGGTTAGCTATTGAAGCGCTTCCTATGCTGCCAACTATTCCGGTCAAAACGAGACTGGAAACGACCGGCTTCACCCAGCACAAGGGCCAGGGCACCATCTGGTCATGGCCCTTGTGGAATACGCCCATTGGACTTGATGAAATCCGCTCCCTGTTATCGCATCCCATGCTAATGAACGAAACGCCGGATAGACACGCTTTACTTGCTATTGGCGTAATGGAGATATACCGCTGCCGGAGAATTACGCAAGGGAAATACCGTAATTTCACCCCGGCACAGCCGGCTTAATGAGGTTCATAAAAAATGCAACGACAAGGCAATCAAATTGTCCGCCCACACTACCCGCTGACGGCTTTGGGTATCCACTCCAAAATGACAACCTATGCCCTCAATGGCAAGACTGCCGAGGCCGAATATTCTCCATTGGCATTACTTCAGCTTCTGGAGAACAATAACAGCGCGCAGATGTCTCAACCAGGCCGCGGACGACTACAACAAATTCGTCGGCACTCTCGAACACTGAATCCTGCCCGGCACCTGCAGTTCTCACGCACTCCGCAGCGTATCCGCCGACAAGGACATTGAATCACCTTCCCCCATCACTGTAGAAACGCTGCTGCTGACTGCGGTGGAAATGCTGGATAGCAAAATCGCAATATCCTCAACGACCAAGACAGAAGGAAATATCGGGTCATGGATTTCAAACACTTCTTTGAAGCGGCCACCGGGTTTGAAACCGGACCGTATGACTACCAGGAAAAGCTAGCGCTTGAAGCATGGTGCGATTTGCTCGACGTGCCCACTGGTATGGGCAAGACCGCCGCGGTGGCCCTGGCTTGGTTGTACAAGCGCGGCTGGCGTGAAGACGTACGCACTACGGCAGCGGATGCCGACACGCCGCGTCGCCTGGTTTGGTGTCTGCCTATGCGCGTACTGGTAGAACAAACCGAGCGCAACATCCGTCAATGGCTCGATAATCTGGGTGTACTGGGTAATGTCGGCGAGGACAAGGTTTCCGTGCATGTCCTGATGGGTGGCGCGGACGACCTGAAAAGTTGGGCCGAATACCCGGAAGAGGACATGATTCTGATCGGCACTCAGGACATGCTGCTTTCACGTGCCTTGATGCGCGGTTACGGCATGAGCCGTTACCAGTGGCCGATCCATTTTTCGCTGCTGCACAACGACTGTCTGTGGGTGTTCGACGAAGTGCAGTTGATGGGTGCGGGTTTGGCTACCTCGACGCAGTTGGAGGCCTTCCGGCGCCGCTTCCCGCTGGCAAAAAACAGTCGTTCCCTGTGGGCGTCGGCGACACTAAACCGGGATTGGCTCGGCACTGTGGATCTGGCTCCGTACCTGCCGTCGTTTACAGCTCTGGGTATTGGTGAGGGTGACCGCAAGCAAGCAGGTGAACGATTGGCGGCAATCAAGGTCTTGTCCCGTGCCGATGTCAGCCTGACCGACAAGGCAAACAACAAGGAGGGCCGCGAAGCCTATATCCAAGCGTTTGCCGACACCGTGCTGCACGCCCATGACCGCGACGCCCAAACTCTCGTCATCGTTAATCGTGTCGACCGCGCACAAGCGCTCTTCAAACTGTTACGCAAGCAGCGTCCGAATCAATCTGATCTCCTGATCCACGCACGCTTTCGTGCCGCCGAACGGGCACAGCAGACTCAACGTCTACGCGAAACGGTCGCCAATCGCATCATCGTTGCTACGCAGGCGATCGAAGCCGGCGTGGACGTGACCTCCAAAGTTCTGATCACGGAACTGGCGCCCTGGTCCTCCATGGTGCAGCGTTTCGGTCGCTGCAACCGCTATGGCGAACACAACGCCGACGGCGCGTGCGTGCTGTGGATCGACATCAAGGATGATGCTGACATGTTGCCCTACAGCAGCGAAGAACTATCTGCCGCCCGCAACAAGTTGAATGATCTAGCCAACGCCAGTTCACAGGATCTTCCACAAACGGACAGCGAACGCCCTCTGACTGCTGTGCTGCGACGCAAGGATCTGCTGGACCTTTTCAACACGGATCCAGATCTGTCCGGCTTCGACGTGGATGTCTCCGACTACATTCGCGATAGCGGCATGCCAGGTCTGCAAGTGTTCTGGCGCGATTTCGATGATCCCAATCAGCCCCAGCCACAAGACCGACCGGGCCGAGCTGAACTGTGTCCCGTTTCTATTGGCCAGGCCAAGGGATTTGCTAAACGCAAAGGTGTCGATGTCTGGCACTGGGATGCACTGGACAATCAATGGGCCAGGCTGACCCGCGAACCGCGACCCGGCATGACCCTGCTGCTTAAGGCTGTTGATGGTGGCTACGATGAAGACATCGGCTTTGATGCCGGCACCAAGAAGCCGCCGGTGCCAGTCATCGCCATCAACAAGCCCGCGCCGCAAAACGCCTATGACGCGGATGGGCGTTCCCAGCAAGCCACGTCTGTGGCGCTGCCAACACACCTGGGAGATGTTGCCGCACAAGTGGAACATCTGTGCCAGTCGGTTGGCAAATCCGCATACGCTGAGGTACTGATCCGCGCCGGGCGTTGGCACGACTTGGGCAAAGCTCATCCTGTGTTCCAGAAGTCAATGTATCGCTGTAAGAACGCGGTTGGCAACTTTTTAGCCAAGTCGGACTGCCCCGGCCCAATGCGTCACGAGCGACGCTATTTCCGCCATGAACTGGCCTCGATGCTGGCCTGGTTGGCCCAACATGACAACGAACCCAACGCCGACCTCATCGCCTACCTGATCCTGGCTCACCATGGCAAGGTGCGCATGAGCTTACGCGCCATGCCCACGGAAAATCCGGCGGCAGACGGAAAACGTTTTGCCCGCGGGGTGTGGGAAGGCGACGTGCTGCCCACACTCGATTTCGACGGCGAACACAGCGACGAGACTACGTTGAAACTGGCGCTGATGGAACTGGGCGAAGGCGAACAAGGCCCATCGTGGACGGCCCGCACACTGGCTCTTCTCGATGCCTACGGCCCGTTCCAGTTGGCCTGGCTGGAAACGCTGGTACGCCTGGCCGACTGGCGCGCCAGCCGTGATGAACAGCTTGTCTCGAATGACGGAGGAGTTCACAATGTTCCCCATGAACTGGACAACCGCCATCCGCCAGTGGCGCAATCTGTCGGCGGAGCAACAGCGCCGGATACGCCGGTCACGCCTGCCACGCAAGGTGGCTCGCAGCATGGCCTTCGAGGGGGAACCGGTGGACCAGCAGATGCTGGAAATCGAACTCGACCGCCTCACGCGGCAACCCGATACCTCGAAACAGCCCTCGGCACACTGAGCTACGCCGACTTGGCGCCGCACCTCGCCCAACGTGTCGAGGCGGTGCAACACGCCATTTCCAAGGGGCTGCTGGACGACCGTGATCTGTCCGAAACACTGTTTCTGGAGCTGCATCAGCGCATCTGCGGCGACCTTGTCCCCAACTTCGCCGGTCACTGGCGCACGACCGATGTCGTCGTCGGCACCCATCAACCGCCACCCGCCATGGAGGTGCCGCAATGGATGCGAAACTACGTCCAGGACCTGTCTGCCCGCCTCGATCATCTGCCACCAGCACCTGACGACCGCTGGCTCGAAACCCTGGCCTTTGCCGAAGGTCGCCTGCTCAGCATCCACCCTTTCACCGATTTCAACGGTCGCCTCACCCGTGTATTCGTGGACTGGCTGACGCGGCGCCTCGACCTGCCCGATGTCGACCCCACGCCGGACGAGGGGCCGGCCACCCGACACTACCTTGAAGCATTGCGCGCCGCCGATCACGGCCATTGGCAACCGCTCATGGTCATCTGGCGCGAACGCTTTGAGCAAGGAGTGGACGCATGAACGAAATTACCCTCGCAGGCTGTACGCCCACGCCACTGGCCAGCTACCTCAAGGCGTTGGGGGTTCTGCGCTTGTTATCGCAGCAAGTAGCCGATCATTCCTTCAAGGCTTTCTGGCGCAATGATGCCTTGGTTTTACAGTCTTCAATATTCTCTGGCCATGTCGAACACGATTGCGAGACGGTCTGTTCGTTCTTTCTGAAAGACTATCAGCCAACGCCGATTATGGCGCCATGGAACGGTGGTAGTGGCTTTTACTTGCGTGAAGGAAAAACAAAAGAGCTTGATTCCATAACGGGCAAGAAAATAAAAACAGGAATTCGTGACCAACCTACCCAGGCAACAAAAGTCGTTGAAGCCATTATCGCAAGTACGGATGAGCGACTTTCAAAATATAGGGCAGGCTTGCAATTGTGCAAGGAAGTGGTCAAACAATTCGACCTTAAGCAGGCTCCTAACAATGGAGCAGAAAAGGACCGATTCATTATTGCATTACGTGCAGTTCTTCCTGATAAAAACTTGGAATGGCTTGATGCAGCCTTGATTACAACGTCAGATGGTACGCGGTTCCCGCCATTATTTGGAACTGGAGGCAACGACGGAAATCTGGATTTCACCAACAATTTCATGCAACGGCTAGGCGAAGTACTGGACCTCAACGGAGACAAATCTGGCAAGGCCTCGCATGACTGGCTGAACATGGCGCTCTTCGGCGAGGCGGCGCCGGGTTTGCTCAAGAAAGCCATTGGGCAATTTTCGCCGGGACAGGCCGGTGGCCCCAATGCCAGCACGGGATTTGAGGCCGCTGCCGCCATCAATCCGTGGGACTTCGTGCTGATGATCGAGGGTGCGTTGCCTTTTGCCGCAGCCGCGGTGCGCCGCAATGCGGACGACCCTCATGGCGTGCTGAGTTATCCCTTCACTGTGCGTGCCGTCGGCGCAGGTTCCGGTAGCCTTGGCGAGGGGGACTCCGCGGCCGCACATGGTGAGCTTTGGATGCCATTGTGGAACCGGCCCGTGACCTATGCGGAAATTCGCGCCTTGCTCTCTGAAGGTCGTGTTGCGCTGGGCAAAAAACCCGCCAGGGATGCACTGGATTTTGTACGCGCCATTCACCGACTTGGTGGCTATCGCGGCATAGTAAGTTTTCAGCGATATGGATTGCTGATGCGCTCGGGCAAGGCCAGGTCGCCGAAGAAAATCGGTGCGTCGCTGAGGGCGAAGTCCCCCGGCACGACCGCGACGACGTGGCCGGACTGCGCCC
>CAJXGK010000088.1 GCA_913053815.1 uncultured Rhodanobacteraceae bacterium | reverse complement strand
AGGCCATCTTGACCCACGTTTTCTGGGTATTGATCGTCTCTATGGCACGGGTAGTGTCACCGGTCTGGCAGACCGGCGAGTGACGGTGATTGGGGTCGGCGGGGTCGGTTCCTGGGCTGCGGAAGCATTGGTGCGTAGCGGTATCGGGGGCTTGCGTATCATCGATGGCGATGACGTGTGCATAGCGAACACCAATCGCCAGTCGCAGGCCCTGCAGGGCCAGTATGGACGTGCCAAAGTCGAGGCGTTGGCCGAACGTCTTCTTGCCATTCATCCACAGCTGAGGTTGGAGCCGGTACCCCGGTTTCTGACTGCCGACACGCTGGAGCCGTTGCTGTCCGGGAGCGATCTGGTACTGGATGCTTGCGATGCCTTGCGGGTCAAGGTTGAGACTATTGTTTGGTGTCGACGCCGCAAGTTACCGCTCGTAGTGGTCGGTTCAGCGGGAGGGCGGGCTGATCCTACGCGCATCCAGGTACGGGACTTATCACGTACCGAGCACGATGCCATGCTATCGCTGGTACGCAGAAAGCTGCGTAAGGAATTTGCTTTCCCGCGTAATCGCAACCGCTACTTCGGTATCCCTGCGGTATATTCGCTGGAAAATGTACGCTATCCTCAGGCTGATGGGCGGGTCTCCGGCATGCGCTCGAGGTCCGTCGAGGGCAGCGGTATCGATTGTGGTGGCGGGCTGGGTGCGGCACTGCATGTCACCGGTTCTTTTGCTTTTGCCGCAGTCGGCAAGGCCCTCAGCATGTTGTTGCGAGAGCGCTGACAAAATTCAGATTCCCCTCAGTGCCTGGGTGGCGGCCCATCACCACCTATGAACGGTGGTTTGCTTAGCCACATCACCGGGATGGCGAGAATAAACAGCCAGCCGAACAGCCAGAACACATCGTTGACAGCCAGGGTGTAGGCATCCTTCTTAATAATCAAATCAATCAGACTGAAGCCTGGAAGCCCGTGCAGTCCCAGCGCGTTCATTCGATCGATAAAGCTCACTGCCCCGGCATTACCCAGATTCACATGCTCGGCCAGCAGCGCTTGGT
Organism: uncultured Rhodanobacteraceae bacterium; assembly: GCA_913053815.1. Lineage (GTDB taxonomy): Bacteria > Pseudomonadota > Gammaproteobacteria > Xanthomonadales > Rhodanobacteraceae > Metallibacterium. Next base: position 6,179 of record CAJXGK010000088.1, on the reverse strand, counting down.
GATAGGTGCCCCGATGTTGCCAGAGAGTCACCGTGACGGCCGTCGAAACACTGGAAGCCAGGGTCCGGAAGAAATTGGCCAGCCCCGAGGCCGAAGCAATCTGATCGGAACGCAAACCAGCGATGATGATCTGGTTGAGGGGGATAAAGAAGAAGGCAATGGCGATGCCCTGAATGAGGCGTGGAACGACCAGTTGCCAGAACGACGTTTCAGTATTGAATCCGGCAAACCAGAAGGTTGTCCAAGCGAAGATGACAAAGGCGAAAGTAACCGCGACGCGGAGATCCATGCGGTGCAGGTTGCGCCCCACAAAGGGAGCAACGATAAAGGCCAGGATACCCACAGGGGCCGTAGCCAGTCCGGCCCATTCGGCGGTATAGCTGATCGTGGTTTGCAGCCACAATGGGTAGATAACATTGATCCCAAAAAAGCAAAACATACCCACGGTTAAGGCTAGTACTCCGGTGGTAAAGTTGCGGTGTTTGAACATTCGCAGATCAATCACCGGGTGGCGGTCGGTGAGTTCCCAGACAATGAGAAAGCTTAGACAAACCAGGGCCGTGATACCGAGGATTATGATCATCGGCGAAGCGAACCAATCCTTGTTGTAGCCGTTGTCGAGCATGAATTGCAGCGAGCCTACGCCCAGGGCCAGCAGTACCAGACCGACCACATCAATCGGTACCTTGAAGGTCTTCGACTCGCGACCCCGCATCAGCGCGATGGTGACCAGGCCAGCCAGCAATCCGACCGGGATATTGATCAGGAAGATCCACGACCAGTGCAAATTATCGGTGATATAGCCACCGAGTACTGGGCCAAAGATAGGGGCCATGACGACCGTCATCGCCCAGATTCCCAGGGCCACACCCTGTTTGTCCCGTGGATAGATGCTAAACAAGAGGGTCAGTGAAAGGGGGACCATCGGCCCGGATACCAGCCCCTGCATGAGGCGAAAGATCACCAGCATGGGCATGCTCGTGGACAGTCCACATAAAGCCGAGAACACTACGAACAGTAGAACCGAGGTAGTAAAGGTGCGAACTTCGCCGAAGCGTCGGGCGATCCAGCCGGTCAGCGGTTGCATGATTGCACTGGCTAATGCGTAGGAACTGATCGCCCAAGTGCCTTCCTCGGGACTTACTCCGAGATTGCCGGCGATGGCCGGTACCGACACGTTGACGATGGTCAGATCGAGCACCTCCATGAAGGTGGCAAAGGCGATCGCCGCCGTCAGCAAGATCAAGACCGTGCCTTGCATAGGCATGCCATGTTCGTTCGGGCTTGCCGTCATGCTGGTACTCACTATCGGGGGCCGTGACCTGTACGGCTGGCCGCCGTAACGGCCGCAGCAATAATACGGCTGGCTGCCGCGTCAGCCCCCGCCAGTTCATGCTGATAAGCAGCGGTAACCGCAACCGGTTTTTTAGGAGGCTGCTGCGCCAGCATCAAGCCCTTCTGGTTGATGGTCAGCACCTTGACATTCATCGACAGACCGACTCGTAGGGGGTGTTGGGCGAGATCCCGAGGATTGATCGAGATACGCACCGGCAAGCGCTGCACGACCTTGATCCAGTTACCGGTGGCATTTTGGGGTGGCAGCAGGGCAAAGGTCGATCCGGTGCCGGCACCCAGGCCGAACACCTTGCCGTGATAGACGATGCTGTCGCCGTAGAGATCACTGGTTAAGGTAGCCGGCTGGCCGATGCGCACCTCGGCCAGCTTGGTTTCCTTGAAGTTAGCAACGACCCAGAGATCCCCTAGCGGGATGATTTGCATCAGTGGTTGCCCTGGCTGAATCCGGGCTCCTACTTGCACCGTGCGCAGGGCTACATAGCCGCTCACCGGGGCCAGAATCGTATCGCGATGCAGCGTGACCCAGGCGGCACGGAATACATCTCGAGCGGACAGTACGGCAGGGTTGTGGGCGATATCGGTGCCGCCAATCAGGGCTTGCGCTGCACTGACCTGACGCAAGGCCCCTTGTAGGGCGGCACGGCTGCTGCGCAGGGCATTGCGTAGCTGAATAATCTGCAGGGATGCCACCGCCTTTTCCTTCAGCAGGGGCAGATTGCGTTGCAACGTATCTTTAACCTGGGCCAGGGCGGCACGGCGTGCTTTGACCTCGGCTGCGGCGCGTTGGGCTTCAGCGAATTGCGCAGCGACGCCACGTACCGCACGATCCAGGGCATGCCGGGCTCTGGCTAGGTTCAGTCTGGCATCGGTCTGTTCGAGCCGAACCAGTGGCTGGCCGGTAAGTACCCGATCGGTATCGCCGGCCAATACCGCGATAACCGTGCCGGGTACGGCGGATGCGACGACGACCTGGTTGCCACGTACATATGCATCATCAGTCGTGATCCGAGTGGACCACACAAAATGCCACATGATCCACCAAGCCAGGCCGGCCAGCACGAAGATACTTGCTAGCCCGATCAGGAGGTAACGGCGTTTGCGCTTACTGACGGGCGCTTCGGGCGCTTCGGGTGTTGAGACCGGTTCGCTCATGACTTTGAATCCTTTACAGGCATGGATGAAGAGGGGGGATGTGCGGAGTTGAAGCCACCGCCAAGAGCCCTGATCAGGGTGATGTGGGCGGCCAGCGCTTGGCCTTGTAAAACGGTGTCGGCATCACGCTGCTGCAGCCAGATAATTTTTGCCTGCAGCAAGGGTTGGCGGTCAGTCAGGCCCTGGCGAAAGCGTGATTGGGCGTTGTGGAGCAGGGCCTTGCTGGCCTGTATGGCAACCTGCTGGGCCTGGCGTTGGGTGTGCAAGCGATGCAGGTCCAGGACGGCGGTAGCAACCTGCTGGGCAGCATTGATTACGGCCTGGTTATAGGCCGCAGCGGCGGCATCCAGTTGGGCTTGCGAGTAGCCGAATCGGGCCCTGAGCAGGCGGCTATCGAAAATGGGTAACTGGATGGCTGGGGCGATGTTAAAAACCCGGCTGCCGAGATCAAGGATCTTGCTGGTCTTGATGCTCGAAAACCCAGCCAGCGCATTCAGACTGAAGTTCGGATAGAAATCGGCCTGGGTTACCTTGAGGTTTTCACTGGCGGCTTCGACCTGCCAGCGTAAGGCCGTGATATCGGCGCGCCGGGCGACGAGATTCAGATGCGCGTCGGCAGGAAGTGCGGTGTGGGTATGGGGTAGAGGTCTTGCCGTAAGTGACTCGAGTTGTGCGGGGGCTACACCGACCAGACCTGCCAGAGCCGCTTTCTGGATGGCGGCCAAACCGCGCAATCCGGCCAGTTGAACTCTGAGTCCGGCCAGTTGTGCGCGGGCCTGGTTCAGACGGTCATTGGGATCCAGGCCTTGCTGGACCCGGGCATGGGCGATGGCCATGATCGCCTGTTGGGTCTTGACCACCTGCAGTAGATCATGCAGACGGGCCTGATCGGCTTGCCAACCGAAATAGGTCGCGGCTACACCGCTGCTGAGCAGCATTCTGGCAGCAGTATGTTCGGCGGCAGCAGCTCTTGCCTGATCGGTTGCGGCAGCGATGGTGGCGCGATGTTTGCCCCAGAAATCGAATTCGTAGCGCAGCTGGGTACCGATGTCGGTCTGGTTGTACCAGTTGAAACCAAGCAGTTGTGGCGGGATCAAGCCGTTGTTGGATAGACGTTGGCGTGCCATCTGGATGCTGGCGCCAACCTGGGGTCCGAGCGCTGCCCCGGTTGCCCGTGCTGCCGCCAGTGCCGCCTGGACTCGCGCCGAGGTCGCGGCCATGTTGGGTGAATGCTGTAGGGCCTCGATAATTAGATGGTCGAGCTGTGGATCATAAAACTGTTGCCACCAGTTTGCGGTGGGCCAACTGGCATGGCTGGAGGTGGGTATTCCTGCCAGTGGGGCGCTCTGCCGGAGCTTAGGTGCGTGGGCTTTGGGCGGCAGCCCGGCACAGCCAGTCAGAAGCAGAACAAGAGCCACGGTGGTGATCGGGAGAGTTCTCATTATAGTTACTCGTGCGTGGACATATTTTGCAAACTGCTGGCAATGTTGCGGAGCTGGGTTTCTAGTCCGGCTCGATTACAACCTGGTACATGCTCGGCCAGGGGTCGCAGGATGGGATAGAGGACCGGGATGACGTCATGTACGAAGGTACGTCCGGTTGCGGTGATGTGCAGCTGGACGCGGCGCCGGTCGGCAGGGTCGGTTTCCCGAGCAAGCAGGTTGCGATGAACCAAGGCATCGCATGTTCGGGTCATGTTGCCGCGGGTCTGGCCGGTGATCGTACAAAGTTCGCTGGGATGTACCGTTCGATCGTCGTTGGCGTAAATCATGGCCAGGGTACGAAATTCCATCTCGTTCAGTTGGTAAATTGCCAGTGCTGCATCTAGGCGTGCACTGAGCATCCGGCCAAGCTCAAGCAGTATTCGAGCTAAGCGGATGTTATCAATAGGCAAGTTGGGGATGTGCTGGCGTAGGCGTTGTAATCCCTTGTCTAGAGAGGAAAAATGGTCTTGTGGCGGTAAAAGGGGAGTACTCATGGCCGTAAATAATAGTACAGCGCGCAACTATTCATCAAGTATTTATTGCTTGGGCATGTTTTTTCTGGATAGAAACAATCTGTTTGCATTGATGTGGGTAGTATGAGCCAGCTCTCCCTGGCTGATACCTCGAAGCCGGGCGATTTCTATACCGATCCGGGGTAGTCGAGCCGGCTCGTTGCGCTGTCCACGCCAATCGATGTCGGGTTGATCCGGGCTGTCGGTTTCCAGTAGCAGAAACTCCAGTGGCATGGTTGCGGCAATATTGCGTAGACGCTGTGCGCGTGGGTAGGTTACCGGCCCGCCCATCCCCAGATAAAAACCGAGATCCAGCAGTTGCCAGGCCTGTTGCCGGCTACCCGAAAAGCTGTGAATGACACCACGAAGTCCTGATTGCTGTCGCAGTGCGGCGAGTACCTCGTCCAAGGCGCGCCGGGCATGCACGATGACCGGCAGCTGGGCATGCTTGGCGATATCCAGCTGGGCATGAAAGAAGTATCGCTGTCGGCTTCGGTCCGGATTGGGAATGAAATAATCGAGCCCGCATTCACCGATCGCCGCCGCTCCTCCCGGTTCGTGCAAGCGGCGTTCGAGAGCATCAAGATGCTGCTCCTGATGCTGGGCTATGAACATCGGGTGCAGGCCGTAGGCTGGATGCAGATGGGCGTGCTGTTGCGACAATGCGCTGATTTCCGGCCAGCTCTCCACGGTCGTGGCCGGTAGTATCAGAGCAACGATTCCCGCATCTCCTGCGCGGCTCAGTACTGCGCTGCGGTCGGCATCGAAAGCGCGTGCATCAAGATGGCAGTGCGAGTCAAAAAAGTGTTGCATGGGCTGACCATACGATTCTACCGAGACCGGGTCGAATCGCGCTTCGAGCTACGTTCAGGTGACTGTGGTGGAATCAGGCTGTCAACCCCAAATTGAGGAGGCCGTCGATGAACGTGAGCAAACATTCGATGTATATCGGAGCAGGAGCCGTGGTTCTGAGTCTGATAGTGGTGGGTTGTGCCCAGCAGCCTTACCGGAATGGCTATGCCCCGCAAGGCTATGGACAGCCCTATGCGACACGCCACCAAGTTTGCGAGAATTGTGGGGTCGTGACGCAGGTTGAGCAGGTCTATATCGAGCGTAACGATTCGACCGTCGGAACTTTACTCGGAGCCATTGTCGGTGGGGTACTTGGCAACACGGTCGGTCATGGCCGGGGACGTAGCGCCGCAACCATTGTCGGCGCCGTTGCCGGAGGCGCGGTAGGCAACGCTATGGGCAAGCGGAATGGCAGGCAGGTGCCGGCCTGGCGCATCGTGATGCGCATGAGCGATGGGCGAATCGCCAGCCTGATTCAGCGTCAGCAACCTCATCTGCGTCGTGGAGATGCCGTGGTTGTCCGTGATGGCCGGGTCTATCCGCGCTGGCGATAGTTAGGCACCTCGAAGAATCTGCCCCGCCGTCCCATCATTGTGTGGCGCCTTCGCTCATACCCCCTGGCCTATCAAAATGGATAGGTCTTGGAGATTCGCTCCAGGGGGCTTGCATTCGAAGCGTTCGCCGAGGTCCCCAGTTATTGTCGAGGTCACCGCTTTGCGCCATGCCTAAGCTAGTGACGTGCTTTGTAAACAGTGAACCCTTTCATGCTGGGGTGGTTCAAGCCGTCCTCCGGCTTAGACAAGCACCGAAAATTCCGTCATCC
>CAJXGK010000087.1 GCA_913053815.1 uncultured Rhodanobacteraceae bacterium | reverse complement strand
GCATGTTTGGCTCGGGGGTTCGGGGTTGTTCTTGGCCGTGGTGGTGATTCGTCTGTGATGGGGTACTTAGCAAACTTCAACGTGATACGGAACCAACACAACCGACTCTCATGTAGTGCTTCACCCTGCATCCATTATTTTTTCCGGAGAGCCTCCTGTGCGGATAATCTGCAGGTTGCGGAGAAGGTAATGGGTAGTAAATAGGGGGCAAATTCAGTTACGGATGTCAACAGGCTGGTTCAAAATCACGCGCGCTGGTTCAAGCTGTTCAGCATAGCGCCGCCATCCTCCCAGGCCGCGCTGGTGGATGCCCTCCCGGATCTGTGGACTGCTCAGGGTAGCCACAGGGCGCACGGCGTGAGTGGTATCCAGACAGGCGGGTTCCAGCTCCAGGCCGCAGTATTCGAGGGCATGACGGAGGGTAGGTTCCGGGTGGATGACCAGGTCCGCATAGCCCACATCATGGATAACGCCTGGCATAGTTTGATGCCAATGTTGCATCAATGCGTGATAGCGCGAAATGTGCCGGGCCAGTGCTTCGAGATCATAGCTATAGATACTACTGTCGCCAAAAAAAGCCCGTAAATTGGAATAGACCAAGTCCATCGAATCGCGCACCATGTGCAGAATGGGGGCCTGTGGCAGAGCCCGATGAATCAGCCCGGCGAGCATGAAATTGGCCGGTAGCTTATCGATGTAAAAGGGTTGATCACCAGCGCGCCATTGTGATTGTTGAAGATAGCGTTGTCCGAGCTGGGCAAAATCGATATCTTGCAGGCTTTCGAGTACGCTCGGATCCAATAGCCCGGCACCATGTTGGTTGGTTACCCAGCGCAACTGTTTCGGAAAATCAGGTAGCTCACCCGGCGTGGCAATCCGGGAATGGTTACCCAACAGCTGTTCCAGCAGCGTGGTGCCGGAGCGCGGCATACCCAAGATGAACACGGGCGTCGGCCCACTCATAGTTGCCCGCTTGGCAGCGGACGGCAAGTCATCGGTGATCTTGAATTGGAGTAGTTCCCGGAACAGCAAACGCTCCTGCTCAATATCGTGCGGCAGGTGCTTATGCATGATGGCGTTGCCTTGACTCAGTGCCAGCCAGGCTTGTTCTCGATTATCAAGATCATCGAATTCCTGGTAGCGGGCGAACTCCAGCGCGGCATGATCCTCGCTACCCTGCGCAACCTGATTGAGACGGGATGCAATCATCTCAAGGTGATTATTGTCGTGGTTTTGCCGGTGCATGCGCGCCAGAGCGAGGCTGGCCCGGCCGATGGTGGTGCCGTGGTCCAGCGCCTTATCCATTTCAGCCTCCGCCTCCGGCAGATGTCCATTGAACTGCAGTTGCAAGGCCCGGAAATAGCGAAACTCGGGGTTATCAAAACCTCGTGCTAGCGCTAAATTCATGAATTGCAGCGCTTGGGGGTGGTCCCCGAGCAACTGGTGGATATGCGCAATCTGGTTGAGTGCCGATCCTGATTGACAGGTATGGACCGCAGCATGAGCCATACATGTATGGGCAGCTCGGGTCTCACCGATCCGAAATAGGCAATGGGCGATCACTGCAATCTGTTCAGGGTCGTCAGGTAGGTGGCGTGCGGCATCCAGCGCGTGTGCACAGCCTTCGCGCAACTGGCCACGGCCAAGGGCGACGCTGGATAGCAGCATGTGTGCCTGGACATTAACCGGGTCACGTTGCAGCAGCGATTGCAGAGATACTTGGGCGGCATCGAGCTGATCATCGGCAATATATTGTTGCGCACGTTGCCAGAGACGTTCGGATCGCATGAAGTAGGTTTCCTAATGGCATCGAGATCGTCCCGCAATGGGAACTGGAACGGGTAGAATCAGGGAAACTCCTTCATTTGTACAATATGAAACCTTTACTAATTATTGCTACGGGCGTGATCCCATCAAAGATTCATGCCCGTTTGCATGATTTTCCTCAGCATTTTCGACTGGGTGCTGGAGTGCCCGTTGATCAGGTACGTACCGTGCGCGTCTTTGCTGGAGAGGCCTTACCTACCCCCCAAGAGGTAGCGGGGGCATTCATTACCGGGTCGGCAGCGATGCTGACCGACCGTCCCCGCTGGAGTGAAAATACTGCCGGTTGGATTCGTACCGCCATGGATGTCCAACTGCCGCTTTTTGGCGTGTGTTACGGGCACCAGTTGATGGCGCATGCACTGGGAGGTCAAGTGGGTGCGCTGCAGGGAGGACAGGAAATTGGGACCCATTACATCACCCGGCAAAACAAGGATGACAGCGGGCCGGTTCTGGATGGCCTGCCGATGTCGTTCCGGGCGCATCTCACGCATCAGCAGAGTGTCTTGGAGGCGCCGCCTACCGCCACCATTTGTGCACATTCAGAGCGTGACCCCCATCAGCTTTTGATCTATGCCGACCAGGCTCTCTCCACCCAGTTTCATCCTGAATTCAGCGTGGCCTTGATGAAGGCTTATATTGAATTGAAGCGTGTCGCCATGGTGGCCGAGGGTCAGGATCCACAAGCGGCTCTGGCCATGGTCCATCCGGCCCCTTGGGCACGACGTTTGTTGCGCAAGTTCGCTAAGTACTGTTTGAGCTGAACTCGGGCCATGTATTCATTACTTTCAGGCCTTGAGCCTGTTCATCACCGTTTTTCGGTCACAGCCTGAGTATTGGTAGGATATAACAGGGGTACGGCCGGGTTTTCGTGAAGGTTTCCGGTACAACAAGCTTGCAATTATCGCGGAGGCGGCATGCAAAAAGTTCAAGCCAACCGGGCTGTTTCCTGGCTGGGATCAGCGTTTCGGATGATCAGGCGTTATCCGGGTGCCTTTCTAAGCATGGGTTTGGTATACGCGTTGATCAGCCTGATTCCCCTTATCGGCCCCATTACGGTGGTGCTGCTCGGGCCGGCATTGCTAGGTGGCATGATTCATGCTGGGCAGTGTGCTGATAGCCAGGGACCGGCCCGCCATCGGCCTCAGCTGGGGGATATGTTCCGGGCTTTTCAAGGTGACCATAAGCTGGGTTCTCTGATCGCCTTGTCGCTGCCGGCCATCGTCGTCATTGTAGTGGGATTGGCCATCCTGGGTTCCGTGGTTGTGCAGGCGAAAGCCAACGGAAGTTGGCCCAGTAATATGGCAGCAATTCAGCCTGAAATCTTGCTGAAGCTCCTGTTACCCGGGCTGCTGCATTGGATCCCGTTGCTTATGGTGCTTTCATTGCTGGCCTATGCCCTGACGTTTTTTGGGATTGCCCGGGCCATGCTGGAAAGTTGCAGTGCCTGGACAGCAATGGGTTCCAGCGCCCGGGCAGCATGGCGTAACCCTGGTGCATTTCTGCTGACACTGTTGTTGATTTTAGCGATGAGCATGCTGGTAATGATTCCCCTGATGGTGGTTCTCATGTCCATACACGGCCTGTGGATCGGCTCGTTGATCTATAACACCGCGTTATATGCCCTGCTCGGTCCCACCTTATATTTCGCTTGGAAAGACGTGTTTGGTTCGGGGCAAGCGGGTACCAGCAAGAATTTGCAATCCAATCAGCAGGAAACCACTATCCAAGTGTGACCTTTGGTCGGCCCCGCGGATGCCTCCCTGAACCGGTTGGATTTTATATTTTGCGTGGGGGTAATGGGAAAGGCATAATCTTCTCACCGCTGGTCGCATCACGAATCGCTACTCCACCCCGTCGCTTAACTTCCTCGATACGCAAAATGGCCTGCATCGGCAGGTGGATGCTTTGGGTGTCGCGAAATTCTTCCCGCAGGCGCTCCTCGGCCGGGTCAATCACCATGCCCTCTCCGGATTCGAAGACCAGATCACGGATGACCGTAAACCCCCACAGCGGGCTGCTATCGACATCCCGCGCGTACACTTCGTAGGTCTTCCCCTGGCTGAGGAACTGAATTTTGTAAAGTTTTTGCTTGGTCATACCTTGGAGCCTGTCAGACTTGAGATGAATCTACTGTGATCGATGGTGGCGGCGAGAAATCGGCCTATGTTGCCGGTTTTTATCGTTAAATAGAACCGCTATTCGCCCCCCAAGATCACCATACCGACCTCGATTTTTCACTCACCTCATTACAATCCCTCAAATCCACCAGGCTGTAGAGGATCGCATAATCGGAGTTGGTCGGCATCAGTAAGCGTGGCTTTGCCTCCCGGCGAGTCGCATGCATAGCGCATAGAACACACCAAAAGCGAAGCCGCCAAGATGGGTCCACCATACGATGGCGCCGAAATCCGCCCCGTGCCGGCTGAACAGCCATTGCAGCATGGCCCAGAGCAGGATCAATAGTGCGGCGGGAAGGCGTACAAATTCAAAATACAGACCCAACGGCAGAATCAGACCCAGCGGAGCGCGAGGTAACAGTATTAGATAGGCTCCCATGACGGCGGAAACGGCACCGCTGCAACCGATGACCGGGACCATAACCTGAGGCAAGCTGAGCGCCCCGGCCAGATTGCCCATCGCCCCACCGAAAAGAAACAGGAACAGGAAGCTCAAGCTGCCCAGACGGCGTTCGCAGGGTAAACCGAAGATCAGCAGGAAGAGCAGATTACCTAGAAGATGAAGCGCATCAGCATGCAGGAACAAAGCCGTGAAGAGTCTCGACAAAGTCAGCAGCCATACGCTCCAACCGGCTGTATCCAAGGCCTGAAACAGGGTATGAGGGATGCTCCCCCAGTGCACCAATAACTCACGGTGCTCAAGGGGTGAAATCAGGCTGAGCAGCAGGTACAAGCCAGCACAGATCAGAACCAGCGTAGGCGTCACCCAGGGCAGGTGGGGTCGTTGCGGATCCTGAAGGTGAATAAGCATGATGATTTTGTTAGCTCGACAGCCGGTGGGGTCGTAGCCGATCAGAATTGATCATCATGCCATGGGTACCTACGAAAAACCGTAGCGAGCAGTTTCCGTGTCGGGTACCCCGGAGTGAATCTCCGGGACCTGTCGGCTAGGGGGGACGTAGCGAGGCGGGTGAAAAATTGAGGCCGGTTTTTTGATCTTTTGAGGCGAATAGTGGTTCTATTCAACGATAAAGAGCGAAAAAATGGACCAATTTTTCACTGCTGTAGTAGATTCTTCCCAAGTCCGGCCGGCTCCTAGATAGACTAAGAAGTAAGCAAGTACGCAACGCCGCCAGCAAACCGCGCCATAGGTTGATAACAGTGTCCCCATTTTTAGCGGCCGACCCAGTCGTGAGTGTCCGCCCCTATAAGCACTCGGGTACACTTCTCCCTGCAGTCGTTTTCTGGAGCAAAACATGAACGTAGTCCCTCCCTCCTCGAACACGGTTACCCGTGAGCAAGCCGAAGAGGCGGTTCGTACCCTGCTGAGTTGGGCCGGGGAAGACCCCCAACGCGAGGGACTGCTCGATACCCCGAAACGGGTTGTCAACGCCTATGACGAATGGTTCAGTGGCTATCGTGAGAACCCCCATGAGTATCTGCAGCGTACCTTCGAGGAAGTGGCCGGATACGATGAGGTGATCGTGCTTCGGGACATTGCTTTCGAAAGCCATTGTGAACATCACCTGGCACCGATCATCGGGCGGGTCCATATTGGCTATCTGCCGAATGGACGGGTGGTGGGTATTTCTAAGCTGGCAAGGGTAGTTGAAGTCTATGCCCGGCGGCTGCAGGTACAGGAAAAATTGACCGCCCAGATCGCACAATGTATTGAGGAAATTCTGCGGCCACGAGGTGTAGCGGTGATAGTTGAAGCCCAGCATGAATGCATGACGACCCGGGGGATACATAAGCGCGGCATGTCCATGATTACCAGTAAGATGCTGGGAGCATTTCGTGAGGATGCAAAAACTCGCATGGAGTTGCTACGATTTATCGGCACGGCAGCCGGGTACTCTTCTGTTTGATTCGTGGTCCGTTCGGACTCTCGAATTTACTTTGGCTAAACGTGAATGAGGTATGCTAAACGGCTTCAGGCTGACTTGCTTACAGCCACGTACTCTTGTTTGTAACACACGAGGTCTTTTATGCGTCGTCTAGCCTTGCCGCTGGTGTTGACAGCCACCTTGCTTGCTGCCGGTTGCAGTAGTGGTGTTTCCACCAACACGAGTACCGCCCATCCGGTGCAGGCTGCGGCTATCTCCGGTACGGTCTCATTGATCCAGCCGCGCACTCTGTCCAAGCAGGCTACCCTGCAGCTGCAACTGGTAGATGTGTCGGTGCAACCCCAGACAGCCCTCGCCAGCAAGACCTTCCAACCCGTAGGCAAACTCCCACGAAGTTTCTCACTCGCATACCGGTCGGCACAGATCAATCCGGGCGATTTATATGTCGTGCAGGCCCACATGGTCGATGGCGATCGCACTTTTATTACCCCGATCCAGTATCCCGTACTGACCAAGGGCAGTCCCACCCAGGTCACGATCCGTCTACGTGCCTTACCCACTCCTGGGGAGCAAGCCTTTTCCGGATACCAGAATCTGAAGGCCCACCTGGGGGCGATGAAATATACCCAGGGCAGCAAGGCAACAGTAGGGGTAGCCAGTGGTTGGCAGGTATTTCGTGACAGTACCGGCGCTTTGCGCTTTATCCGTAAACTAGAAGATGCCGGCACTAAAGGTTTTACCAGTACCGAAATCGCTTATCAGAACAACAAACCTTGGGTGGTCGTGAAAACCATGCGCCCCAAGCGTGGAGCCAAAGCAAGTCATATTGAACGCGCTGGATGGAACCACGCAGGCAAGCTGGTGCTTGCCAAGGATGTCAGCCATGGCAACACTGAGGTGTTGTCGGCAGCGGCTGCAAAGACGCTGTATGTGCAGGGTATGAAAATGCGGCTTCTGGCTAAGAAGAAATAATCGAAATGGCCTTCTTGGGGTCGTGAATCGAAATGTATGCCCACTGCGTGGTGTACTTGTCACTCTGGACGCAGGGTGTCCGCGGATGAGTGGCACCGCAGAGTCCACCAGCAAAATCCCGACACCGTTCGGCGGAATGCCTGATGAAGCAATGATCTTGATTGATGCGGTTCGTACTGCAGCACATCCCCAGGATTTGCTGCAGAGCGGTGTCATCCAGTAAGAATTCCGTCATCCCAGGCATCGGCCTGGGATCCAGGGTGAGATCGTTATGGCGAGACTGGGCCGTCAGCAAGATCATCAAAAAGGATCGCCTGCCCACTGCGTGGCCATGGTTTTCTCACTGGATTTTCGCCTGTGCGGGAATGACGAAGAGGTGTGTGGGTACCGCAAAATATCTCGTCATCCCGGGCGTAGACCCGGGATCCATAGTACGGTAGTGATAG
>CAJXGK010000086.1 GCA_913053815.1 uncultured Rhodanobacteraceae bacterium | reverse complement strand
GCGGTCAATAACTGCGTCGAGATCGATCTGCGTCCCCCCCGCAACCCGACTGCGAAAGCCGAGTTCAGCGTACTCCGGAACCTGTTGGATACCGGATTTACCGGTACGCAGAGCTTTGCTTACCGCCGTTTTATCAAGACCCAGACAAGAGGTGATACCCAGGCCGGTGATCACTACTCGGTTCATAATCAACCTCAAAAATAATCTGTGGAGGTAAACAGACCGACCTTGAGATCGGCCGCTACATAGATTTCGCGATCATCGACGAATACCCGACCATCACCGATACCCATTACCAACCTGCGCTCAATGACACGCTTCATATCGATTTCGTAGCGCAACAGCTTCGCAGTCGGCAATACCTGGCCGGTGAACCGGACCTCACCGACCCCAAGTGCCCGACCCCGACCCGGATTGTTGCGCCAACAGAGATAGAAACCAATCAGCTGCCACAAGGCATCGAGTCCCAGACATCCGGGCATTACCGAATCATCCTGAAAATGGCACTGGAAGAACCATTGTTCCGGGCGAATATCCAACTCGGCCTCGATCCCCCCCTTTCCATGCGTACCGCCGTCGGTGGTAACGCGAGTAATGCGATCCATCATCAACATGGGCGGCAAGGGCAGACGACCATTGTCCTGACCAAACATTTCACCACGGCCACAAGCCAGCAATTCGTCGTGGGAAAAGGAATGCTTATTCATGAAAAATTCCGTATGAGAAACCAACTGCGAAAACCACGGGAGAGTACTGCACTGGCAGTAAATCGCCACCATCGTTACTCATCAGTCATCGCAGATCAGACATCGCAGTGTGCTTTGAATACCGATGTTGGGAGCTCTTCCACGTAACGCAAGTCATAAACAACGACAGAATTTCAGAACCCAGGCCAAGCCCTGCGTTGCAAGATGGAGCCATGTGGCAAGCACGGCACCACGAGTTGGTAAAGATTGGGTAAAGATACTGTGCTGAACGCGAGTTGCAGCAACTGTGACAACTCTCCACACCTTAGCAGGGACAGACTTATACACGGTCCAGGCGAGCAAGCCGGAATCCTGTCGCGACTAACGGCGTAAGTGTAGGGGGTTCCGGTTATCGAAGTACAGGACTGCACACAATTTATTCACCCTACCGGAACTGGAAGCCAGCCAAGCCGGCTACCGCTAGCCAATCAGCATAAGCCATTGAACCCCGGATACCCAGTTCAACGTAGCACCCATTTGCCACAACAGAGGCCATCGGTACGTTACCTGGCATTCACTGCCTGATTTGCACCCCACCCGCGCGCTGGGAAGACCCAGAAATGGGGAATCCCGGAAAGTCGGGTGGCAAGATCCCGAAACGCACTTGTCGCGTTCCATCAATAGTGATATTCCCAGGTAACGGGAAAGACACCTTGACTCCGTCCCTGGCCCGCAACTTGCCGTTGAAAGCCAAGCCCAACGGGGTGATGCGAAATCGCCCATGCCCACTCACCATACCGCCGGAATTGCTTACTTGTCCTCCTAACAAACCTAAGCTATCCATACCGATTGAGCCGTGTACCGTACCCAGCACAAGGATTTTGTCCCCAGTTTGCAAGGCGGCCGCAACCCAACGAAACCTACCTTGCACCCGGGTCGGCCAAGCGTCGCGTAACTCGACCGTAGTGAGATCGAGATGAATTTGGCCGTGCGCGCGTAAACCGCCACGCACCAGCCATTGCGCGGGAAAGCTGGCCCGTACCGCTTGCAAACGCCAAGAATCGTTACCCAATCTGGCGAAATGTAGGTGACCCGAGCTGTAGGAGGCATGCCAGGATACGCGACCGTGTATATCGGCCCACAAGGCCGCCGCCGATAAATGCCATCCGATCTGGATCGGACCATGTTCCGACCCCATATTCCAACGCGCCTGGCCGTGCCATACCGTCCCCTGTACCTTGCTGAAGGGCAAAACCGCGATCTGCTGACCGTATAAACCCAGCAGCCATCGCGCCGGGAATAGCCCAATTCCAAAGGCCAAAAAAGTCACTACCAGCAACCCGACCATCCAGAATGATTGAAAACGGGATAAAGTCACCAAGTTTTCCACTGACTTGAACCGAACAGCCCAACTTTCAGAGCCTACTGCATGACTTTCGATAAAACTGATCTTACCCAACGCGATCTCGATAGTGTGTGGCACCCCTGCACGCAAATGCATGACCACCCCCGGGTGCCCATGATTGCTATCACCCACGGCCAAGGCATCTGGCTCTATGACGACCATGGACACCGCTACCTGGATGCCGTGAGTTCATGGTGGACGAATCTCTTTGGACACGCCGAGCCCCACATTGCCAATGCTATCAAAGACCAGCTGGATCATCTGGAACACGTCATCTTCGCCGGCTTTACTCACCAGCCTGCCGTGGAGCTGGCTGAGCGCCTGATCCAAATCACGCCATCCGGACTGGATCGAGTGTTCTACGCTGACAACGGCTCCAGCGCTGTCGAAGTCGGGCTGAAGATGAGTTACCACTATTGGCGCAACGGCGGCCACCACGACAAAACCCGTTTTGTCACTCTCAGCGGCAGCTACCACGGTGAAACCCTGGGCGCGCTCTCGGTTAGCGACGTGGCGCTATATCGGTCTACCTATGCGCCACTGCTACTGACTCCGGTGATTGTCCCCTCACCCGATGCCTACCAGCGCGAAGTCGGAGAAAGCTGGAAGGCATTCGCCCAGCGTCGCCTGGGCGATATGCGCAAGGTGTTCGAGCAGCAGGCCGATTCCCTATGCGCAGTCATCGTCGAGCCACTGGTGCAATGCGCCGGAGGGATGCGTATGTACCATCCGAGTTATCTACACGGCCTACGCCAACTGTGCGATGAGTTTCATGTCCATCTGATTGCCGATGAGATCGCCGTGGGATTCGGTCGGACCGGCACTATGTTTGCCTGTGAACAAGCACCTATCCGGCCTGATTTCATGCTTTTATCCAAAGGTCTGACCGGTGGATTCCTACCCCTTGCTGCGGTACTCACCACGGCCGAGATCTATGCGGCCTTTTACGCCGAATACGCCCAACACAAGGCTTTTTTACACTCCCACAGCTATACCGGCAATCCGTTGGCCTGTCGCGCAGCACTAGCTACCCTGGACTTGTTTCGCGACCAGCCGGTACTCGAGCAGAACCGTAAACTGGCCACCCATCTGAAGCGCATGGTTGAACCTCTGGCCGAGCATCCTCACGTTGCCGAGGTGCGGCAAACGGGAATGATTGCAGCGGTGGAACTGGTGCGCGACAAAGCGTCACGTCGTCCTTTTCCCGCGGAACAACGACGTGGTCTGGATGTGTATCTCTACTGTCTAAAGCACGGAGTACTGCAGCGTCCCCTGGGTGACATCATTTATTTCATGCCGCCCTATTGCATCACCCCCGAAGAAATAGAACGCATGGTGCGTACTGCCACCGACGGCATCAACCACGCCACCTTATGCTGAGGGCCCTACGAATCCTATCCCGACAGTCACTCTCTGCTACGCCAAACGGCATCAGCCCTTGCTTCAAAAAAAACCTCTGCAGCGGCCTGTGATGGGTTACGCCGACTCATCTTCAAGAGTGCGCTCCAACGCCTTGACCACTTCCGACTCGATGACATGCAGGTCCGGAATCAGGGCTATCTCATCACGTACAATCACCCTCGCACTGGCGGCGAAGGGCAGCGGTTCGTCGCTCTCAGCAACCACAAAGCCCTCGGCAGAAATTGTGGTCAACCTCGGAAAGCCCTGCGTCAAAAGAGCAATATAGGGATAATGCGGTCGACCTCCAAGTGCTTTGAGAACCGCCACCCGCGCATGCAGCGTACTCTCAGGCTGCTCGGCACCGGCAAGCTGTGCATAGCTGATCAAGGGGACCTGCCAACCGCGCCATGGGATTCTCCCCAACAGCCACGCTGGCGCATCGGGAACCGGTTCTGGAGTAGCAAGCGTAATAATTTCCGTCACACTGGCATTGGGGAGCAGAATCCACGCCCCGGTTGTCGAGATCAAAACCCCACGGATATCCGCACCTGCCAACATAGTCATTCCCTACTCTCCACACCGATTTCTTCGACCAAGCGTCGTGCCAGTGTTTCCGGTTCGCTGCTAAAGCTTGCCAGCCCGGCTTCCTGCGCCGCATCCACCATGCTGCTGACCACACAAGTTTCCGGAGATTGCGTCCACACAACACCCCCGTTTTCCTTGATGATTTGTATTCCACGCAGAGCATCACGAGCCATACCCGACAGGATAAGTGCATGCAGCTTCGCACCAAAAGTAATCGCCAGGCTACTGAAGGTGTCATCAATTGAGGGCGAATAATCATCCTCATCAGTTCTCGGCAACAGGCCAACCCCCCCAGAACGATCGAGACGCAAACGTTGTCCGGGTGGAACCACCAGCACCTCACCATGATGGACCTGCCCACCGTTTTCAGCCCGCCATACTGATAGCGTACCAACATCCTTCAGCTGCTTGATATAATTGCTGAAAAACGCGTCATCCATATGCTGTACTACAACAAGCACAGCAGCCAGATTAGTGGGCAACCTCGCCAGAATGGTACGCAACACATCGGGGCCGCCAATCGAGGCCCCAATGGCGATCACTTGATCAACACCTAAGCCGTGAGATACCAACGGTTCCGATTCCGGACAGCTTGCATGGGAAAGTGTAACCTTCGCCGCCGACTCAAGCGGGAGCAACTCTAAACCCTCCACCCCAGATACAGACGGAGCACAGATACCCGGATTCGGGTGATCCACAGCCTCCTCATTATCTGTTACGGAAAGATGGGAGGATGAACCGGGATTCTCCGGGTCGGGGTACGATCCGGAATCGGACTCGATCACCAAGGGATCAGGCGCAGAACATGGGCTATCAACAACATCCTGGCTGTTACCTTCACCACCCCATGGGCTAGTCTCAGCCAATGGTTTCAAGCATTCCGTCTGGCCCGACCGCAAAGTTTCCGGTGGTGCCGTATCCATATTAACGGCAATCGAATCCGGCTCACTCCGGTCCTGCTTAGACAACCGGTTGGGAGTTATTGAAGGGTCGGATTTACCCTCTAAAGAAAACGCATCTTCCGGTACGAGCGGCTTATCAGAAAGATTTTCCACCCGCCGGGCATCAAGTTTGTTCGTCCCCAATGCAGGCGTGCTCTGGGGCGTCAAAATGGGGGCTTCAGACACGTCGTCCAGCGGCGGCTCAGTACCCGAAGACCGGGCCTCATCAAAGACCGGCTCATCCGGGATCGTTACATCCAGGTTTGCAACGTGCCCCGCCAATTTATCAAGCAGTTGATCTAAATCGCCGGACGTGCCGGAATCGGTCTCAGAGCCATGTGCTGGACTGACGGCGGCACTTTCCTTGGCTAACATCGACTCGATTTCTGCTCCCATGCGGACATTCAAATCCCAACTATCCTGATTGGATAGGCCGGTAACGGAATCCACCCAAGTGCCCCCGGTGTCCATCTCTTCCGGCCCACCCGCTTGAGTCGCAGAGTTCATTGCCGACTCAACTTGTGTTCCGCAGACCTGAACCCGTATTGGCTCAGTGTGGTCGGGTCGCGGTGGATCTACATCCGTGCAGCCGAGGACCTTCGCAATCAGGTGTCTTGCCCATCTCGCCTGATCCCATCCGTCAAGTGATCGAGAGGCTTCAGCATCGTTGATCATTAAGCGCTGCCGATCCATATCCATCATTTCCATAATCCGACCGATGGCTGCATCCAAATCAGGATCAAGGTTAACGACTACCACCTCGGCCCCGCTTTCCGCAAGAACCCTCGTATCCGCCTTAAGACGGTCTGCACACAACTCGCATACGACCCGCACTCCCGACCCGATAAGCATATCCCGCAAACGCCTACCGAACTCCTTGTCGTCATAAATCAGAGCCACTGCAATGGATTTAGGTTCCGGTGGTGTTTGCATTTAACACCTCCTGTACATTCTGTAGCAGATCGTCTTCCTTGTAAGGCTTGCCAAGATAACGCTCCACCCCAATTTCTACCGCACGCTGGCGGTGTTTCTCACCAGTTCGGGAGGTCACCATAATAATCGGAACTTGGCGTAATCGTGGGTCGTTCTTCATGTAGATAGCCAATTCGAAACCATCCATGCGCGGCATTTCGATATCCAGCAGCATGACATCCGGAATCTTTTCCTGCAGCCGTTCCACGGCATCTAGCCCGTCCTTGGCGGTAACCACCTCAAACTCGGCCCGCCTCAGCACCCGTGAAGTGACCTTGCGCATGGTAATCGAATCATCCACCACCATCACCAACGGGTGTGTTTTAACAGCCACCCCATCATTGAACTCGGTGCTTGCCGACTGCTCTTCAATCGCCATCCTGCTCGCCACCAACGCCGCGTGCTGACCCAACGCGGTGCTGCGACGTACCAAGGGAGCCAAATCGAGAATCATAACGACCGAACCATCACCCATGACCGTGGCTCCAAAAATACCCGGTATGGAACTAATCTGCGGCCCCACCGACTTGACTACAATCTCATGGGAGCCCAATACCTCATCAATATGAACCGCCGCCCGAAGATTGCCACTACGGATTAGCAAAAGCGGCAACTGTTCTTCGTTGCCATGCCGACCCGCAATATCGAGGAGCTGCCCGAGTTCATGAAGTACATAGCGCTCTCCTGCATACATGAAACTGGGTACATCTTCCTTTATCCACTCCAGCAGATCCTTGCGTAGGACACGTGCTACACCCTGTACGGAAGTCATGGGAACCGCAAAGGTGGATTCACCTTGTTTGATCAGAATTGCCTGGGTCACTGCCAGAGTGAAGGGCAAACGGATCAGGAACGTCGTACCTTTCCCTGGCATTGAGTGGATCGTCAAAGTACCGCCAAGCTGCTTGACCTCATTGACCACCACATCCATGCCCACCCCACGCCCCGCCAACTGGGTGACCTCACTGGCTGTGGAGAAGCCACTTTCGAATATGAACGCATAGAGCTCGTCATCGGTCAGTTGCGCATCTTCACTAAGTAAACCGCGTTGAATGGCCTTGTTGCGAATGGCGTCCCGATCAATACCTCGGCCGTCATCACTAAAGCGGATCAACACCTCCGTTGATTCGCGGCTTACCTGGATGGTGATTATCCCCTCTTCAGCCTTGCCTGCAGCACTACGTTCTTGCGGTGATTCGATACCATGGGCAAGTGCGTTTCTCAGCATGTGCTCAAACGGAGCTTTCATACGGTCAAGTAGATTTCGATCCATCTCATCCTGCGCGCCTTCCACCCGCAACTGGGCATGCCTGCCAACATCTTT
>CAJXGK010000085.1 GCA_913053815.1 uncultured Rhodanobacteraceae bacterium | reverse complement strand
GTGGATGTCACCAATCCGTATAACCCCTTCGGGTACACCCTGAACGCCAATCCATCGACTGGTAATCTGATCCTCATCGGTCGCCGCCCAATCGAAGGCGGCCCACGGGTATTTACCCAGAATGTGAACACCTGGGAATTCGCAACCGGGCTGACCGGCAGCTTTAGCAGGGGTGACAACGATTACTACTGGGATGTGAATTATTCCCGGGGCAGCAACAACGCGATACAGACCGTGCGAGGCACCTACAACATTGCCCACATCAAGCGCGCCCTCGGGCCGATCAGTCAGTGCACCGGTTCATGTGTACCACTCAATCTGTTCGGCGGCCCGGGGACCATCACCCCAGCGATGCTGGCCTACATCGGCTACATCGAGCACGACACCAGCGCCAACGACATCGAGCTGTACACGGCCAACCTGAGTGGTCCATTGTTGCAGCTACCCGCCGGCAAACTACGTTTCGCCACCGGTTATGAGCACCGCAATGCCAGCGGCTCCTATCAACCTGATGCGGTAGTGGTTGCCGGAGAATCCAATGGCGTACCCTCACTGCCCACTTCCGGTTCGTACTCAGTGAACGAGTACTACGTCGAATTGAACGCACCGATCCTCAAGGACGCCCCGTTTGCCAAGTCCCTGGACTTCGATGTGGCTTCACGCTATTCAAATTATTCGACCTTCGGCAGTACCACCAACAACAAGCTGGGGATACGTTGGCAAGTGGTACGTTCTCTGACCCTGCGCAGTACCTGGGCCCAAGGTTTCCGGGCTCCGTCCATTGGTGAATTGTTCGGCTCGCCGGCACGCTTCGACGCGGTCCTGCAGGATCCCTGTTCGGCTCCGATCGGTAATTCGCAAACGGCTGCCAATTGCACCGCGTTAGGGGTTCCCGCCAGCTACAGCCAGCCCAATCCGCAGATTTCCGTCACCACCGGTGGCAATCGTAATCTGCAACCGGAAACCTCGCGCAGCCTGACTTGGGGCGCGGTGTACAGCCCGGGCTGGGCGATCGGCCAAGCCTGGTCGAACAAGATGGAATTCAGCTTCAACTACTATCGCATCACCATCCGTAATGCGATCCAGTCGCTGGATGCGCAGACCCAGCTCAACAAATGTGTCGCCAGTGCTACCCCCACTTCGACCTTCTGCCAGGGCATCAGCCGCAACGCCACCGGCAATATCAACGGCTTCAACAATACCCTGCGCAATATTGGCCGGATCGATACCTCGGGATTTGATTTCTCGTTCACCTGGCAGCTTCCCGCAACCTCATGGGGCCGCTTTGCCAACCACTTCGGCACCACCTACGTGAACCGTTATCGCCAGCAAAACTCACCGGGACAATTCAATCCGCGTGGGGTGGGGGTCGAGGTCAACGACAGCGGCATTCCTCGTTGGCGCGCAGTCAATGACTTCACCTGGTCCATGGGTAACTGGTCGGCCGACTGGCGTCTGCGCTACATGAGCGATTTAACCGAACGCTGCGACGCTGCGGTTGGATTCCCGATCTGCAACGGTCCCAACAATACCCACCACCTAGGTGCCGTGACCTACCAGGATGTGCGGCTGAACTGGAGGGTACCGTACATTAAGAACCTCGACATCAGCGCGGGTATCAACAATCTGTTGGCCAAAGATCCACCGGTATGTCTGTCGTGCTCGCTGAATGGTTACGACGCGTCCAACTATGACTTGCCGGGACGCTTCGCCTACATGCAAGCTTCGTTGAAATTCTGAGCTCAGAATCTACTGCAACATTCTTCACGGGCCACCTTCAGGTGGCCCGTTTTTCCTGACTCGGCAAATTGGCCTCAACTAACCGGCAGTGATTCCGGTTAGGGTTGCTCAGGAACCGGGCATTCGCATTGGAAAACGGGCCTCGATAGCCACCGGCAAGTGATCGGAAAAAGTGGATTTGGGGGTCCAGCGGCGGATTACCTGTACCCCTTGAGTAACCAGAATATGATCAATGGCCCGGTGCGGACGCCAACTCGGGTAGGTGGGCAATGCTGGTTCCGGAGGCTGCAGAGAGGTGCTGCGAAACAACCGCTCGAGTTCTGGACTCTGCGGCGTGCAATTCATATCGCCCATCAGCACCACCTGGGGATGCCCCTGCAAAAGCTCGGCAAGAAATTCGATCTGCCGGACTCGTGCCTGCTGTCCCAGCTAAGCGTATATTGAGAACACAGGGTCGGTCGTTTATATCGGACCGGTCGTCAGCAAGGAGTCCCGGCGCGCCGGGATCGTGGTCAGGCGGGGGTGCCAGAAGTGCTCGGCGCGGTCGATGCACCACCACCACCACCAAGGCATTCTGTCCCTGCCCGAAATGGGCCACCAACGCACCACGGCCTGGAATCTTACCGGGTAGGGGATAACCCAGCACTTTGCGCGGCACCAGGCGACTCAACAGACCATTTGCCGAACGCGCCAATCTGACCACCCGGCGATTGGGCTGATCGCTCCAGAACGGCATCCCCGCGGCCTGGGCAAGATATTGGGTCTGGTTAAGAAACCCCGAACGCAGACTGCCGGCATCAGCTTCCTGTAAGCCAACCAAATCGAATTCTGCAGCGAGGATCGCCAACCGGTCGAGGTTGGCCAGTTTGCCTGCTCCCGGCAGAACATGCGTCAACCCGCGGGTGACATACTGCCGGTATCGATCGACCGTACCCCCCGCCAGAATGTTGCAACTCAACAAGCGCAGGCGATTTAAGGAAGGTGCCGTAGGGGCTGAGCGTGACATGGGTAACCCCTGCGTAGGTCGTTTTGGCTCAGTGCGCCGTAGACCGTGCTGTCTGTTCTTGCTTGACCAGCCAAAGGGTTAAACCCACCAACTGTTGGTAACTCTGAATATGGGCACTGCGATACCTACCACCCACCACGATGGTAGGTGTGGCTTCGATGCCCCAGGCCTGTTCTAAGCGCAGGTTACGCATCATTTCGGTGGAGACCGCGTCAGAATTGGCTATCTTGAGAAACGCCGCCGGCTTAACCCCATAGTGGGCATAGAAACCGGCCAGTTGCTGCAGCGAATACAGCGGCTCATGCCGCACATGCAAGGCTACAAATAAAGCCTTGTGGGTCTGCTTGAGCACCCCTAGACGCTGAGCGGCATAGAAAGCCCGTGCATATGGCTCCCACATCGGTGAAAACACCGCCGGAACCATACGAAATACAGCATCCTTGGGAAGCTTGTTGTGGATTTCCCGGGCGTAGGGCAAGAATTCCCAGCAATGTGGGCAAGCATAGGAAAACACCTCAACCACTTCGATTTTGCCGTGCTCGGCCTGCAGCGGCTGTACCGGTTCAATGCGTTGGTACTGCAAGCCCTGTTGATACAACTCCATGGAATAACCGGATGCCGCTTGAGCCGGGACCAGGCCTGTTAGCAACAGGCCCACAACAATCAGCATAGATTTGATCGACATGGTTGTTCTCCGCAGTAGCAATCACTGTTTCAGATGCATGATCGCAGCATCACGTTGTGCCAACCAGCGCACCAGCTGGCCGGTTTGTTGGTAGCCTCCGGCATCACCAACTGTAAACCGGTACTTACCGTTAACAACCATGGTCGGAGTTGCCGTCACCCCCAACAACTTAATCAACTGATCAGCCCGACGGACCCGTGCTTGGACGGCAAAAGATTGGGCGGTAGCTGCGAAAACCGCAGCATTAACACCGTGCTTGGCATAAAACTTGGCGATGTCCTCAATTCCTGGCTTGAGCTCACGACGGGTACGGGGATCGTAGGTTGCCAATTCGCCCGTAGTCCAAATTGCATTGAACATGGCATCGTGAATCTTTGGGGTATCCACACCCATAGCGACTGCGGCGTAATAGGCGCGCTGAAAAACGGGCCAGTCTTCAGTAGGAATGAAGCCTGCGGGAAGATAAGTCCACACGGCGTACTTGGGCAAACTGCGGCGGATAGAGTCCGCAAAGGGTGCAAAGCGGTTGCAAGCTGGGCAAGCCCAGGAAAACACCTCCGTCACCACGACCTTGTCAGGATGCGAGGTGGGCTGGGCGGGTTGGATCAGAAAATAGTTTTTGCCTTCCACCCAGCGCCCGGTGTCTGTAGGTGCCGATACCGCCACCCCTGAGGTGGTGGGTAACTTCGCCGACGATCCCGCCGAGGGGGTGCCCGCTGGTGCCGTAACCGGGGCTGGAACCATCGGCGTAACCGCGGTACTACTGACCGGTGCGGGGGTAGAATGAATCATACTCGCCGCCGCTACCGTAGTACTTGAGCTAGCAGGGACCTGGACAGCCTGGAAGCTGGTCGGTACTTGGGACGAGGAACATGCTGCCAATCCTGTAGTGAACAGTACGGCTAGAAAAAGTTTCTTGATCATTGGAAAATAACCTCGATGCAAACCGGTCCTTCCGGGAACCGATGAAAGAACTCAGAACGGCCTTGCTACACTGGGGGACAGCGCAATTCGATGCAAGCCAGATAGGTAACGACCCAACACCACAATCGATCCACTGACAAAATGGAGACTGACGACAAGCTTGGCCTGGCTGGCTACCGCTTTCCCGTCCAACGTAACAAGACCGGCCCAGGCCCCGTCTGCGACGAACCTAGCGGCAAGTACCCAAACTGCTTGCAGACGTTGCATGCCTTACTCTCCGGTAGCAGAAATCGGTTAATCAGAATATCTCCGGCAAGATAGTAGATTATCCTCACGCTTCGGAAACCGGTCAAACCCCAATATGTCCGTCCAACATCCGCTACAAGGTGCGTCCTTTGATCGCGCCGCCCACATCGTGCGCGAGCTACCGGCCGATGCCGGCATTGAGATTGCCTTTGCCGGCCGTTCCAATGCCGGCAAATCCAGTGCGCTCAACACCCTGGTAGGGGTCAAGTCACTCGCTCGCACCTCCAAAACCCCGGGTCGGACCCAGCAAATGGTGGTGTTTAACCTACCTTCCGGGTACCGCCTGATCGATCTGCCCGGCTACGGCTACGCCAAGGTACCCGAAGCTCTGCGCAAACATTGGCACCAGCAACGGGAGGTCTACTTGAGCAATCGGCACAGTTTGCGCGGGCTGGTTCTAATCATGGATATCCGCCATCCGCTGCGTGACTTCGATCGGGAAATACTGCGCTTTTCAGCGGTAAGTGAATTGCCCTGTCACCTGCTGTTGAGCAAGGCCGACAAACTGAGCCGCTCCGAGCGAGTACGTACGCTGCAGCAAGTCCGCAAAGACCTGGCCTCAACGCCGTTCATCGGTGCGGTACAGATTTTCTCAGCGACCACCCGCATTGGGGTGGAGGAAGCTCGCCTCGCTGTCGCCCAGTTACTTGGCATGGACACTTCGCTGGCTTCTACCGGACCTTTCCCCGACAGATTGATACCTCCATGCTCATAATCCCCATATACGGCGGTGCATGACGGACAACAAACATGCCGTACCCTTCACGTCATTCCCGCGCAGGCGGGAATCCCGTTTAAAGAACATGCCCACAGAGTGTGGCATCTAATCAGTATTCCCGTAGGCACGTACCTGATCCTGCTGTACCGACCTCATACTGGATCCCGGGCCTACGCCCGGGATGACGAGATTTTTTGTGGTGCCCGCACCTATCTTTGTCATTCCCGCGCAGGCGGGAATGCCGTAAAAAAACATAACCACGGAGTGGGCATCCAATTCAATAACGCAGGCTGGCCAGAAACACCCCCAGCAACTTCTCCATACCCTGGCGATCTTCAGCATCAAAACGTCCCGGTACGGGGGCGTCAACATCCCAAACCCCGAGTAAGCAGCCATCGTCATACCGCAACGGGACAACCAGCTCCGAACGCGACGTGGCATCGCAAACGATATGCCCTGGAACAGCGTGCACGTCCACGACCAACTGGGTTTCAAGCGTCGCGGCTGCGATACCACACACCCCTTGCCGCAAGGCGATACGTACACAGGCTGGGCGGCCCTGAAACGGACCCACCACCAACTCTTGGCCGTCGAAGAAATAGAAGCCACACCAGTTGATCGATGGCACATGCTGCCAGACTAGGGCGGCAAAATTGGCCGCATTAGCCACCCGGTCATGCTCGCCAGTAAGCAAAGCCTCGGCTTCCTGCACCAGCATGGCGTAAAAGGAAGGTTTACTTTGACCATCGAGTTCAGAGCTCGAATACATGGCGAAAAAATCGTCGGAAGATGGTTATTATCACATGATGCATTGTGCTTCCCCCCATTCCCGACGAGGTGCCGACGTGTTCATCACCGGCACCGATACGGATATCGGTAAAACCTACGTCAGCGTCACCCTGCTGCAGGCTCTGCGCGCACAAGGGCGCACAGCCATCGGCATGAAACCGATCGCCAGCGGTTGCACGGTCACTGCAAATGGGCTCCGTAACGAAGATGCTCTGGCCCTGCAGGCGGCGTGCGACCCGCGTCCTGACTATGCCGAGATCAATCCAATCGCCTTGCGTACCCCAGTCTCGCCGCACCTGGCCGCAACGATCGAAGCTACGCGTATTGAGCTGTCTCCCATCCACCAGGCCTTCACCGCATTGCAGGCTCGGGCCCAACATGTCATCGTCGAAGGAGTTGGCGGCTGGCTGGCCCCGTTACGGGAGGATCTGAGCGTGGCGGATCTGGTTCGCAGCATGGATCTACCGGTCATTCTGGTCGTTGGGCTGCGCCTCGGTTGCCTCAATCACGCACTACTCAGTGTCCGGGCCATCCTGGCCGACGGGGGTACCCTGCTGGGCTGGATCGGCAATGCCGTCGATCCCGCCATGCGCGCCCGCGAAGGCAACCTGGACACCTTACGGCACCTACTCCCGGTCCCCTGCCTCGGCGTTCTTAAGCACCAGCCCGATTCCTTCCGGCAAATCAGTGCCCTGGATGCGGCCGTACTTAGCATCCCCCCTTCATCTCCCACTCCAACTGACTCCAGACCCGAGACCGCCCATGACCATGTATCTACTACGAATCGATGATTTTACCCACGCGCACGGTGAAAATCCCGTACTGGCCTTCCAGGGCGCAAGCCCCGAGGCCCTTGCTAAAATCTTCGCCGAAGCTCTGCAGCAGCCGCGATTGTTCGATCTGTGGCGCAAACAGCAAGATCAACCGGAGGAGATCGACCCGGCTCTGGGCGACACCGACAGCAACGCTACCGTGATCGCCGAACAACATGATCTGCACGTTGAGCTCCAGGTCCGCACCCGTTTGCCACACCGCATCCTCAAACAGCGTCTGAACTGGCTGATCGGTTCTAACTGGGAGCTGTATGACGTACGCTGAAAGCCTGCCGGGAGATGGGGCTTGCTTCTTCGTAGGCCACGGCGTAGACAAGCACGCCGCTACCCATTCGTCATTCCCTCGCAGG
>CAJXGK010000084.1 GCA_913053815.1 uncultured Rhodanobacteraceae bacterium | reverse complement strand
ACGGTCTCTTGGCTCGCTCCGACCCCGACGTCGAAGAACGCCCAGCACGTGAAGAAGGACGCCGTGATTGGGCTCATCGAGAAAGCCTACCGAAACCCCAACCGGGTTATAAAGAAGGTCCTTGTAGGCTCCGTCGGCGTGCAGCTTGGTCGTTATAATCCCTGCTGCCTCGCTAGCTTCCAGTACTACCGCGCCAGCACCATCACCAAACAGGACGCAAGTGGAGCGATCACTCCAATCCAGCATCCGGGACAGGGTTTCGGAACCCACTACCAGCGCCTTGCGGACACTCCCGCCACGCACGAATTGGTCCGCAATACCCAGCGCATACATGAAGCCTGAACAGGCTGCGTTCACATCGAACGCGGCGCAGCCGTTAGCGCCCAGCCGATGCTGTAACAAGCAGGCTGTGGATGGAAAGATCAGATCGGGCGTAGTGGTACCCAGTATGATCAGATCAAGATCAGCGGCATCGACCCCCGCCGCTTCCAAAGCCCGTACTGAAGCCTGGTAGGCCAAATCACCGGTAGTTTCACCCTCCGCAGCCTTGCGCCGTTCACGAATACCCGTACGGCTGCGTATCCATGCATCGGTAGTTTCCACCGTACGCTCAAGATCAGCGTTAGTGACCACATGGCTAGGCAGATAACTTCCCGTTCCGGTAATACGTGAGTACATCGTGGTTCGGACTCAGAAAAAAGGTGGTCGATGGCGGTAACGGCCATCCTGGTCCATCCTGGAAAATGAGGGATTCAGTCCTCGTCCGTAGCCGTAGTGGTCTCGATGACCTTCTTGCCCCGATAGTAACCATCCGCGGTTATGTGGTGACGAAGATGCACTTCGCCACTGGTCGGATCGGTCGAAAGCAGGACACCCTTCAAGGCATCGTGGGAACGGCGCATCCCGCGACGGGAAGGCGTCTTACGGCTTTTTTGCACAGCCATGGTATCTACTCCAGAAGGTTCTCAACTCGATTTCAGCCGACTTAATGCGGCAAACGGATTCGGTTCCGCATCCGCTGCGTCCTCAATCCTGTTAGTGCCGGTCCATGCCGCGATTTTCTGCTCACTGCCCGGGGCTACGGGAATCAACGGCAGCACCAGCAACAGCTCATCCTCGATTACATCCTCCAGCCGCAGCGGTCCACTCACCAGCAAAGGCTCACTTGTAGCAGACCGTGCAGCCACATCGTGCTCATCTTTAATCAGACTAAGACGCGTCTTGGCTCGCAATTCGGTCCGAAACGGCTCCAAACTTCGCTGACACAATAACGTAACCTGAGCGCACGCCTGCACATCAAGCGATGGATTACCCAGTTCATCGCATCCAAAATCTAATTCGTACTCAATATCCCCAGCAGGTTCCGCAACCGACTCCACCAATCGCGACAACACCGCAACCGGAAGCGTGCCGGAAAAGGAACGCCTCGCAGCAACCATGCGCCAAGCGTCCACCTGTGCGGGTAAGCGTGTGGACATGGACTGCGGATGGTAGATGCGCCCTCAAGTCGAGTCAACTTTTTCTATCTTTCCCACCAGGCATTTACTCCTCACTCTCCCTGCGGCAAACTCGCACTCAACCTAGTTACCCAACGGTTTGATTTGCCTTTTATCTATTTTTTCGTGGCTCTGGCGGCCTTGCTGGCCTTGGCTATTTGGCTAGGACAACGCTTGCACCAACCGGCTCGAACCCGTCTACTGATTGCCCTACACCAGGCTGCCGATAGCCAGGAGGTAACGCTGCGTGCCCTATATGAGCGCCTGCGAGCAATCGAGACCACCCTGGACGATTCGGCCATCGACTTTTCCGGATTGCCTGAAGAGGTCACCCCCACGTTCAAAGTGGCACTACGCAAAATACTGGAATTCCGGTTCTGGCTGCGCGATCAGGCCCCTGAGGTGTCCATAGCCGAATTGCGTACTGCCCTGAACAAGCTCCAGGCCAGTCAATCGGCTCTCAAACAGCAGACGCTACAGCTGGCTACCGCGCAGGATGACGTACGCACTGCCGAATCCCAACTCACCGCAAAACTGCAACTCCACTCATGAATCGACCTCCCGTCATATTGGCGTCTACCTCGCCATACCGTGCCGAGCTGTTACGACGCATCCTGCCGCAATTTGAGCAATGTGCCCCCGCTGTGGATGAGTCCCCACTAGCCAATGAAACACCGGAACAACGTGCCCAACGCCTGGCTGCAGCCAAGGCAACCGCGGTGGCGCGACAGCATAATGATGCCCTGGTCATCGGTTCAGATCAGGTGGCCAGCTGTGCCGGTCGGATCCTGGACAAACCCGGTGACGCCACCCAGGCTTTTGAGCAACTGACCTGGGCCAGCGGCCGCCCGGTGGCCTTTCAGACTGCCTGGAATCTGCTAGATGCCCACAATAACCGGCGGTGGTGTGGTACCGACCTGACCCAGGTGCATTTCCGGCATCTTGGAAAAGCGGAAATCCATCGCTACCTGGATCGTGAACAAGCTTACGACTGTGCAGGAAGTTTCAAATGTGAAGGACTCGGCATTGCCTTGTTCGAGCGTATTGAAAGCCTGGATCCCAGTGCCCTGATGGGTCTGCCACTGATCGCTGTAGCCGCTGCACTGCGCGAAGCGGGTGTAGCCATTCCCTAACCCCCCGCGTGCCAAGTCCGACAAGCTCCTGGACAGCCCGGACTATGGACGCAAATTGACAACAGCGTGACGCGAGTCGTCTCCAGCGTCAGCTTTGTTCCGTACACTATCGCAAAACGTCATACCAGTAAGCCTCGAACCGTATCACTGACCAGGTTTTACCATGTCGAAAGTCGCCGTAAATACCCCTGACAACCCCTACACCCAGCTAGTTCAAGCCATTGCTCAGGTTAATTCCATTCTGCTGGGCAAAGCCCACCAGGTGCGTCTGGCCTACACCTGCCTGCTGGCCGGTGGTCACCTGTTGCTGGAAGACCTGCCCGGGGTGGGCAAAACGACCCTGGCGCATGCCCTTGCAGCCAGTACCGGGCTGCACTTCCAACGCGTGCAATTCACCAGTGATCTGATGCCTAGTGACATCATCGGGGTCAGCGTTTACGAGCGTGAACGCAATGATTTCCGCTTTCATCCCGGGCCACTTTTTACCGAGCTGCTACTGGCTGATGAGATCAACCGTGGCACGCCTAAGGTACAAAGTGCTTTGCTGGAGGCCATGGCTGAAGGCCAGGTCAGCGTCGACGGCGAAACCCGACCCCTACCCGAGACCTTCATAGTTATCGCCACCCAGAACCCTCTGGACCTGGTGGGCACCTTCCCATTGCCCAACTCCCAACTCGATCGTTTTCTGATGCGCATCGTCCTGGGTTACCCCAGCCCTGCGGCCGAACGGACCTTGCTCCAGGGTGCCGACCGCCATCACCTGCTAAGCAGGCTGGAACCGCTGCTCGACCTGCCGCAAATCATAGAACTGCGTCATCAATGCCGCACCATTCTGGCCAGCCCCACGCTACTCGACTATCTGCAGGATCTGCTGCGAGCTACCCGCCAGCATCCTGATATCCAGGTAGGTTTATCACCCCGGGCGGGCCTGGCCTTGCTGAGTGCAGCACGGGCCTGGGCCATGCTGGGAAATCGCCATTTCGTCATTCCCGAAGATGTGCAGGCCGTGTTCGTCGCAGTGACCGCACATCGTCTCGTGGTGGGCCGCGGAATCAGCGGGGAGGCCTTAGCCAGCGCTATCCTGGCTGAGGTACCCATACGCGAATGAGCGGCTCCGCACTCCGTAGTCTGACTCCAGCAAACGGATTGCGCAGACTGCTGAAACGCCACCCAGCGCTGCTGCGGCGCCGGCAGAGCGAACCTTTGCCCGTCATCCTGGATCGTCGCCGCATCTATATCCTGCCAACCGGTTTCGGCCTGGTGTTTGCAGCAATCCTGCTGGTCATGCTCATCGGTGCCTTGAACTACAACAACAATGCCGCACTGCTTCTGACCACCCTACTCGGCGCTACCACGGCGCAGAGCATGTACGGCGCCTTTCGCAACCTCAAAGGTTTGCGTCTGCTATCAATCCGCGCCCAACCGGTGGAGGCCGGGCAGCGCCTGGTCCTGGGCCTGCATCTGCAAGGTTCAGGACGTGCCCGAATCGGTCTGTCAGTACGTTCGTCACCAGGTACAACACAGAATTTCTCGGTACTTCCCGAAGCCCATGACGATATCGAATATACGCTACCCACCGAGCGCAGGGGTTGGCTGGATATTCCTTCATTGAACATCGAAACTCGCTGGCCCTTCGGCCTGTTCCGGGCTTGGAGCTGGATGCACCCTGCAGCACGGGCATTGGTCTACCCCTGTGCCGAAAGAACCGGACCAGATCCAGACCCTATAGCGGACGAGGCCAATAACGCTCCGAAACCGCTGGATGAAGACGACGACTTCGCGGGCTTGCGGGACTACCGTCCGGGTGACCCACCCCGGCGTATCGCCTGGAAATCGAGTGCCAAACGCGAACAACCCGTAGTGCGCTTGCTGCTTTCACGTGACGAGCAGCAACCCTGGCGTCTGGACTGGCAGGCCATCCATGGTCTGGACACGGAAATGCGCATCAGGCGCCTGACCCGCTGGGTGCGTGAGGCCGATGCCACCGGCCGGCAATGGGAGTTGCGCCTGCCTGAGCAGACCCTCGGTCCCGATCAGGGCCCGGCCCATCTTCATGCTTGTCTTCAAGCCCTGGCCTTGTTGCCATGAACGATCGTCCAAGCCAACGGGTTTTCGATCTGCTCAGTCTGACCGTGGGACTTACCATCTTGCTGCATGCCTCGCATCTGCGCTGGTGGCTGACCCTGCCGTTATGGGCGCTGCTTGGTTTACGCTGGTATGGCTTTCGCCACCACCGGCCCTTCCCCCGGCTGCTGAAACTGGCCCTGCTGCTAGTGCTGCCACTGCTGGTCATTGGCTACTACGGTAATCTGTTCGGGCGGCTACCGGGTAGTGCACTCGCCTGCGGTCTACTGGTGTTGAAACTGCTGGAGACCGAGCGGGCTCGTGACGTTCGGGCCGCCATTGTGTTTGCTGCATTCACCCTAATGAGTGCGCTGCTGTTCGGCCAACAGCTCTGGCTGACCGTCCTGGTGGTTCTGGCACTGCTGCCGGCCCTGGCCACGCTGGTTACCCTGCAGGCGGGTTCTACCAACCTAGCGCTGCGGCAATCCCTGCTGACCCCCACATGGCTGATACTCGCTTCGGTACCCTTTGCCCTGCTCG
This sequence comes from uncultured Rhodanobacteraceae bacterium, assembly GCA_913053815.1. GTDB lineage: Bacteria > Pseudomonadota > Gammaproteobacteria > Xanthomonadales > Rhodanobacteraceae > Metallibacterium. The sequence continues at coordinate 2,245 of CAJXGK010000084.1, read as the reverse complement.
CCTTCGTACTGATTCCACGTTTGTCGAGTCCATTATGGGGGGCCCCCGGCGCGGACACAGCCCGCACCGGTATCAGCGATACCATGACCCCTGGCAACATCGCGACATTACTGGTTAATGACAGCCCCGCCTTTCGGGTAAGTTTCGATGGCCCGGTACCCCCTCGAGCACAGCGCTATTTCCGTGCCGTAACCTTGAAGTATTTCAATGGCCGCACTTGGTACATCGCCCGGCCTAAGCCTGCCCGCACCATGAGTCGACCCAAGGCCCAGAAACTCCTCACCAAGGGCCCGGTATTGGGTTGCCAGATCACTCTGATGCCTACTCGGCAGCACCTTCTGCCAGCTCTTGATATGCCCCTGAAGCCGGTACCAGGCATCCGATTTAGCTTCTCACGGACCCTGTGGCGATCGAAAATTGTAGGCTCACTATTCCGCTACCGGCTGAACTCAAACCCTGAATACCGGCTGGGCACCCATCTTTCTCGCCGGGAAACTCGCACCTATCTACAACTACCTGCCGGTTTCGACCCACGGGCCCGAGCACTAGCGGAAAGCTGGCGCCAAGCAGCCGGTCAACGGTCGTGGGCCATTGTGCAGGATGCCCTACGGATGTATCACGATGATGGATTTCGCTACACCCTGTTGCCCCCCCCACTGGGTCGTAACAGCATCGATGACTTCCTGTTCAATACCCGGGCCGGATTCTGTGAGCATTACGCCTCTTCGTTCACCTTCTTGATGCGGGCTGCAGGGGTCCCCGCACGTGTCGTGGGGGGCTATCAGGGCGGTTTCTACAACCGCCTTGGCCGGTACCTCCTGGTGCGACAATCCGATGCCCACGCCTGGTCCGAAGTATGGATCTCCGGACGCGGCTGGATACGTGTTGACCCGACCGCCGCGGTGCAACCACAGCGCATCAGTCTCGGTGCCGGAGTGGCCAATGCCGGTACCGATGCCTGGTACCAGGCACTTTGGCTGCGCGATCTGCGCAACCGTATCGATATCGTTAACCGGGCATGGGACCAAGCAGTGGTCGGCTTCAACGCCTTGCGTCAAAAGAGCTTGTTGACAAACTTTGGCGTCGATCCCGGCAACTGGCTCAGCATCGCTACAGCGCTTGGCAGCAGTATTGCTGTACTGTTTGGATTGGGACTCTGGTGGAGTTTGTACGAAACCGCTGAAGGAGACCGGCTCAGTCGTGCCTACCGCAAGCTGGCCCGACGTCTACGCCGTCTTGGCTTCCAACGCAACGACGCCGAAGATCCCGCCGCCTTCCTGGATCGCGTCGCTCACCAACTCGACCCAAGTGCTGCGCGGCATCTGCAGCAGCTGTCAAGACAATACCGAAAACTGCGTTATGCCAGCATCCAAGCACCTTCTTCCTTAGCCATTCGTAACTGGCAACGTGACGCACGGAAATTTCGGCCTGGTTCTGTGGTCAAATAGAGAAGCAGGCATCATGCCCTGAAATATTCGGGCATCGGAGGCAATTATGAATACTTTTATTTTTCGATCCTTGCTGATCGCCACAGGACTTGTCGGCTTGAGCGCCTGTGTAACGATTCCCAAGAATCTCAGCGGGAAGTTCTCCGCCATTACTCCGCAACAGGCCGGTACCGGAAGCCTGTCAGGTACCCAGGTACGCTGGGGTGGGCAGATCATTCGTACCCTTCCTGCCCAGGGGGATACCTGCTTTTATGTACTGGGCAAACCCCTTAACAAGAGCAACGCCCGTCCCGTCCCGCGCGGTGACTCCGTCGGCCGTTTTATCGCCTGCAAGACCGGTTTCTTCGATCCCGAAGTCTATGCCAAGGGCCGCGACCTTACCGTAACCGGTATCCTGCATGGTGTGGTCACCCAAAAAGTAGGCAACTACGAGTATCCCTATCCGCGTATCGAGGCCGCAACTGTACATTTGTGGTCACCCCGTCCGCGCTATCAGCACATAGATAACAACTGGGGCTGGAATGGCTATAACCCCTACTGGGGCTGGGGGCCATATTTCTCTCCATGGTGGTACGGCTCGTATTGGGGGTCTCCGGTGTACTTTGTGCCCCACGCCAAGCCATCCTCACCAACCAAGAAATAAGGCCGCCTATTGAACCGGCATCCATTATTGATCAGCCGGCCTATTTAACGATTGTACTTCTGGTTCAACTTCCTCACTGGATTCCCGCTTGCGGGGGAATGCGCAATGGGGGTGGTAGTGGTAGTGGTATGCTTTTCAACTGCCTTGGTTTTCT
>CAJXGK010000083.1 GCA_913053815.1 uncultured Rhodanobacteraceae bacterium | reverse complement strand
AGTCGTTACATCCAGCAGGCGTCGCGAGGGCCCACCTCATGCACAAAAATACTTTTATGACAGGCTAGATGGAGCGGCTTCAAGGTCGTTTACAACCATCGGTCGAATTCGAACTAGGCCCGTGCGCCGTTGCTGGGTCTGGGGGACTCTAACGAGGGGATGAATCATTATGAAACGCAAATTATTGGTTGCCGCGATTGCTTCTGCGCTGGTGCTGCCATTGATCGCCACCACGGCTATGGCCCAGCAAACCGGGCCGACATCGCCGACTAAAGCTAAAGCAAAAAAGGCAAAAGTACAGAAGCTAAAGAAGATCATCGTCACGGGCTCCTTGATTCCACAAGCAGAGATTGAAACCGCTAGTCCCACCATCACGCTGACCCCAGGCGATATTCAGCGGCAGGGCTTTACCAGCGTCTACCAAGCACTACGGGCGCAGCCGCTAGCCACCGGCGCGGTACAAGGACAGCAGTTCACGGCGGGCTTTACCACCGGAGCCTCAACGATCAGTCTATTGGGGTTGAACCCAGGGTTTACCCTGTTTCTGATTGATGGTAAGCCGATGGCGGATTTTCCGTTGTTGTACAACGGCCAGTCCAATTTCGTAGATATTTCCAATATCCCCCTGGGCATGATTGATCATATTGACATCGTGCCGGGCAACCAGTCTTCGATTTACGGCTCCAGCGCCATTGCGGGGGTGGTCAATATCATTCTCAAGCAGCGTACTGAAGGTATCACCCTCGACTATCGTGCCGGCAGCTATGCCGATGGCGGCGGCAACAGCCAACGGGTACAGCTTACCGGTGGCTATAACACCGATCGATTGAATCTGGTCTATGGTTTGCAGTACAACAGCCAGCAGCCGATCTGGGGCTTTCAGCGGGCCTTGACCAAGTCTTCCAACAGCAATCCCAATCCCAACGGGCGCTATTCACCCCGCAATTTCTTGGTGATGCGCTATGGTCAGCCGGACTATTTGAATCCCACCACCCTCAATGGTGCGACGCCCTGCGCTGCGATCAGCAACCAGTATGGCGGGACCTTGGGTTACCAGAACCGTCCGGGCCACGGGTATTACTGCGGCAGCAAGCAGAGCGGTGGTTTCAGCACGCTGATGAACAGGGACCGCACCGGGAGTGCTTATCTGCATGCCAACTATCGACTGAACAGCAACGCCCAACTCTATGGCATGCTGCTGTATACCGTCAGTAGCAAGACCTTTTATGCGGGGCCGTTCTACAACTGGTGGGGACCGGATCTATCTCACGGAAACTATATTATCAATGCCAATACCGGCAGCTTCGATTATATTCAGACAAGCTTCGCCCCCGAGGAAACGGGGGGGCTGGCTGCCGGATCCACGCTTCAGATCACCCGCGCCTATTCAATCTTTGGTGGGGTGCGCGGTAACCTGGGTAATAGCAACTGGGCTTATGATGCTTATTATGCGCGTTCCCAGAATAAGCTCTACAGTGCTCAGCGTCATCCACTCACCGCCAAGGTTAATGCCTTCTTCGAGAGCCAGTTTCTGGGTTCACAGTTAGGCACCTACTATGGCTATAAAGTCTATGCTCCGGATTACAGCAAGTTCTACCAAAACTTCACCCCGGCCGACTACCAGGGCTTTACCGGGGTCATCCACAATCGATCGGAGACCTATACTCAGAACGTCAATTTACAGGTCACCAACACCAGCTTGTTCGAATTACCGGCCGGCCCGGTGGGCTTCGCCGGGGTCTTGCAGGCTGGTGATTCCTACTGGAGCTTGCCCATCGACCCACGTCTGATTGCCGGGGATTTTTGGGGAGAAACCGGTTCCAGCGGAGCGGGCAAGCGTAATAATTATGCCGTGGCGACTGAGTTCCGGGTACCGATCTTCAGTCAGTTGACCGCCAATGTCTCCGCGCGTTACGACAAGTACAAGAATGTGGGGGGGTCTTCGGATAGCGATACCACCTACAAGATCGGTTTGGAATACCGCCCAACCGACACTCTGCTGTTCCGGGCCAACTACGCCACGGCCTTCCGTGCCCCGGATTTGGGCTATGCCTTCATTGGCCCCAGCGGCTTTTACAGTTTCACCACCGACTACTATCGTTGCGAGTTGCTGTATCCCAACACGCCGATTGATCAGTGTCGCTACAACTCGGTGCAGTTCAAGGGGACCCAGCTCGGCAATCCGAACTTGAAGTCGATTACCGCCAAGTCCTGGGGGGCGGGGATAGTCTGGTCGCCAAGTCAACACTTTGATCTCAAGGCCGATTTCTATAGCATCCGTATTGCCAATGAGGTCACCTACCAAAGCGTCAGTCTGCTGATGAAGCAAGAAGCTGCTTGCCTGCTTGGCCAATTGCCCAGCACTTCGGCCACCTGCCAGGCGGCCTTGTCCCAAGTACAGCGTGGTTCGGCTACCGGACCGGTTCCGTACAACCTGTTGGGCATCACCGTGCATCCCATGAACGTTTCCCATGAAGCGGTGCGAGGCGTTGTGTCGTCAGTCAACTACCGTTGGAGTATGGGTAAGTACGGTGATTTCAGTGCGGGTCTACGCTACAACGTGACCCTGCAACATACCTACCAGCAGTATGCGGGGGACCCGACCATCAGGCTGTTGCATACTCCGTATTACTCGTCGGAATTCAAGACCATTCTGACCGGCAGTCTGGCCTGGCAGGTGGGTAACTGGACGACCACCCTATACGGAATTCGCTACGGCAAGACTCCGAATTATGCGGCTCAAATCTCCACCAAGGGCTATGCCGCCACCCATGGCGGTGCCGTGAGGCCGTGGATCCTGTACAACGGCAGTGTGCAGTACAACGTCACCGACAATGCCAAGGTCAGCCTGTACGTGAACAATTTATTCGACGCAATGCCACCGGCAGACAATACCTGGACCGGATATCCGTATTACAATGGGTTCAATTACAATGTGTTTGGCCGCTCCTACTGGGTCGAGTTCAACGTACGCTTTGGGGCCGGCAGCTGATCGCAGAAACCTGAGTTACCTATACGTGAGGGCCGGCCTTTGACCGGCCCTTTTTTTATGTTTGAGTGGGTGCGTGCACCTGCTACAGTAAATGCCCTCTTACCACAGATAAGGGTGTCCAGGACGATACACAGCAGAGCCTAAAGGGAGCGGTGATCGTTTACCGATGACGACCGAAAAGATCGAATACCCACTACGTGGTCATAACTTCCTTCACTGGATACCCGCCTGTGTGGGTATGACGTGAAAGGGTACGAATACCGCAACCAGGCTCGCCATCCCGGGCGCACATATCCTTGTATTACGCTAGCCGTATTACGTCATACGTAACGGGATACGTAAATGATCAGGATGTTCCGTTGCACGGACACTCAAGCTCTCTTCCAGGGCAAACTGACGTGCAGGTTCGAGGCGATTGAGCGGACACCTCGTAAATCTACTGCGCGGCTCAATGGCTGCGTTGCGGTCTCGCTTACTCCTCGTCTATCTAGCTGATATATCTCGTTGCTCACTCCGCGAGGCCTGGTACTCGGCCCGCCCGTGATGATTTTGAAAGGTTTCCCAAGGCACTTGGATTTGAGCACGCCAACCCTCCGCTACGGCCGACATACAGCGGTTGGGGTATCCGGCGGCTGAGTTGCTTAGCGGTATTCGGGGTTGGGGAAGTCGAACCGGCAGCCGGCATCCCAGGCCGCCCGCTGATTACCGTGTGCAGGAATACCGCCAGCCTGGTGCAATATCTTGGCCAGATGCATCAGGTTCCAGGCCATGAAGGTGGTATTGCGATTGGTAAAGTCGTTTTCCGGGCCTCCTGAGCCCGGATCCAGATACGACGGTCCTGGTCCGACTTCACCCAGCCAGCAGGCATCGGCTTGCGGTGGAATAACGTAGCCCAGATGCTGCAACGAATACAGAATATTCATGGCACAGTGCTTGGCACCGTCCTCGTTGCCGGTGATCAGACAGCCGCTAGGCGTATTGACCGTGTTCGTTGAGTTCGCCTGAGTAGCTGTAGAGCCGTTCAATCACCTTGCTGCATACGGATGATTTGTCGCCCAGCCAGATTGGCGTACACACCACCAGGATGTGGGCGGCCATCACTTTACTCTGTAGTGAGGGCCACTCATCGTGCTCCCAGCCGTGTTCGGTCATGTCGGGATACACCCCGTAGGCGACGTCAAAGTCCACCGGCCGCGACACTTCTACCTCCACACCATGCTTTTCCATGACACTGCGAGCGATGCGGATTAGCCCCTCGGTGTGCGAGAGCTGGGGACTGGGCTTGAGCGTGCAGTTCAGGAAGAGGGCGCGCAGGCTGGAAAAATCATGGGATTCAGTCGATGCAGCAGTAGGCGTTGACATAGATCTTCCTCAGTGAGCGACCGGCTGCCAGTTTAGACCTGGATACCAGGGCGGTCCTTACGGGTTCGCCAAGAACGATGCTGGGTCACGGCGGGGCTACAGTTATCGCCGAGCGCCTCGGGGGTGTTGCCCACCATGTAACGCTATCGTTCATCGGTATGTGGGGGTTTTCAAAAATGCTGGTGAATGCTTCGTGGATGCTCTATACAAGAGTAAATTCCATGTATAGTCAATGGGATAGATAAGATATGAGTGACCAAGTAAGGCGGCAATCGGACCGCGACGGGTAGGCCCTATTTGACCCATTCATGGGTCTTGATGCCTGCGGGGTATCATGGCTGTCGACGTGTGGATAAATCCTGCCATCGCAAAACACCATCAATGAGGGAGCCGCCGACTCATGCGTGTATTGATTATTGAAGATGATGAGGAGACCCGCGAGTGGATAGCACGGGGATTGGAGCAGGAAGGCTATCAGACCGAAACGGCCGTTGATGGTCAGGAAGGGTTATTGCTGGCCACCCAAAGCCATTTCGACAGCATGGTCGTCGATCGTATGTTGCCGAAACTGGATGGCATCACCCTAATTAAGTCGATCCGTGCCGCCGATGTGCAGGCTCCCATCGTTATGCTCACGGCTTTGAGTGATACCCCACAGCGGATTGAAGGCCTGAATGCCGGGGCTGATGATTATCTTGGCAAGCCTTTTGCGTTTGCCGAGTTGGTGGCCCGGTTGCGGGCGCTGGGGCGTCGACCGCCACTCAACCCGGTTCGCAGTGTATTTCAAGCCGGCATTTTGCGAATTGATCTGACTCGCCATGAATTCACCCGTTCCGGAGAAATTCTGGATCTAACTCCTACTGAATTTCGGCTGATAGAAATTCTCATGCAGCATGCCGGCAAGGTCGTAACCCGAACCATGCTGCTAGAGCAAGTCTGGCATTTTCATTTCGACCCACGGACCAGCGTGGTAGAAACTAATATGTCACGGTTGCGCAGCAAGGTGAACTGTAAAGGCCAGGGTGAATTGATCGAAACCATACGCGGCTATGGGTACCGGGTGCGTGCCCCCCGGACCGATAGCTGAGCGCTTGCCAGAGCATGGTGGATGCAGCGACCTGGGTTTACTCGAATTATCGGGACCCTGTCAAAACCGTCACGAGCGGGCCGAGTGCCAGGCCTCGCGGAGTGAGCAACGAGATATATCCAGTGGCTAGGCGAGGCACGAACGAGCACCCGACACCGCAAGCGGTTCGCGCAGTAGGTTTTTAGAGGTTCCCTATCGTTCAACTGACTGCATGGTTGGCCACTAATCCGTGAAAATTCTGCCCCACCGCTCCCCGTCTTCGCAAGCCTCCTCCACGGTCCACCAGGCTGCGCGGACCACCAGCGCCTTTCGCCTGGCCCTGCTGTTGGCCAGCTTGTTCACCTTTGCCTCGGTGGTCATGGCCGCCGCCATGTATGTGGGGTTTACGCGTGAAAGCCAGACCCGGCTGCACGATGATATACGTACGGATGCCCTGGATCTGGTGGCCCTGGCCAAACACCAGGGCCTGGATACTCTGCGTACCGAGATCGACGAGCGCGTAAATCTGGATGCCCCCTTGCCACGTTGGTACGCGCTGTATGGGTTCGATGGCACTCAGTTGGCAGGTAACCTGAATCATCAACCACTACATTTGGGTTGGTCCGAGTGGCAGGTCACGCCGCGGGTCACACCGGTTGCCAGGCAGCAGCATCTCACTCCCCACATCCTGCTGCTTTATGCGTTGCGTACCCCCCAGGGCGCCTTGCTGGTGGTTGGCCGTGATCGCTTCTATATCGATCAGATGCAGGAAAGTGCCGGCAAGATTTTCCTCAGTGCGCTGCTGTTCATGGTGCTCTTGTCCCTGTTGCTCGGGGTGCTGGTGGGCCGCCGGCTGCTGCGCCGCGCCAGTGAGATGTCCAAGGTGGCCATGATCATTCGTGGTGGGGAACTGAGCCGGCGCATGCCGGTGCGGGGTAGTGGCGATGAGTTTGACCACATCGCCGGCACGGTCAACCAGATGCTCGACCGCATCGAAGCGCTGCTGGCCGAGGTACGGCGCATCAGTGCCGATATTGCCCATGATCTGCGCACGCCACTGACCCGCCTGCGGCGCAAACTGGAGCAAGCCCGTGCGCATCCGCCCGGCGGTAAACAACTCGAACAGACCCTCGATGAAGCGTTAGCTGATATCGATGAACTGCTGAACATCTTCCAGGCTTTGCTGCGCATCGCACGCATTGAATCCGGGGACGCCCGGAGCAGTTTTGCCCCGGTCGATCTCAGCGCCCTACTCCTCGAATTGACGGAAATGTACGCGGTCGTGGCCGAAGACGAGGCGCATCATCTGCGAAGTAACATCGCCTCCGCTATCCACGTGGTCGGTGATCGTGAACTGCTGGCCCAAGCTTTCGTCAATCTGATCGAGAACGCCATGCGCCATACCCCGGCCGGCGGGCACATCACCATTGGCTTGCAGCGGCAGGCGCCACGAATCCTGGCCTGGGTCAGCGACGATGGCCCGGGCATTCCTGCGGACCAGCGCGACAACGTACTGCAACCCTTCCACCGGCTCGACTGCAGCCGTCATATGCCCGGTTCCGGCCTGGGCCTGGCCCTGGTCCGGGCCATCGCCGAACTGCATGATGCCAAATTACGCCTGGAAGATGCGAGCCCCGGCTTGCGTGTAACGCTTGAATTCACAGTGCCGACTGAGCCGGCCGAGGACAAGAGATGACTGGCGGGTAGGGTACTTTTCCTTAATACCGCCACGTTTCGTGTGTTAAGGGAGCTCGATTCAGCACCTCCCGGAATAGACGCCACGACGGCATCAGTGCATCCATCGACTCACGGAAGCGCTCGTTGTGGTGGCGTTCAAGCAAATGGACCATTTCGTGAACCAGGATGTACTCGAGACACGAGACCGGCTTCTTGGCCAATTCCGGATTCAGCCAGATGCGCCGGGCTTCAGCATTGCAGCTACCCCAAAGGGTCTTCATTTTCTTGATGCGCAGCTCGGAAACGGTCACGCCCACTGCGGGCCCCCACTTGGCGAGAAGCGCCGGCAGCTGTTCCCGGAGGCGCTCCCGATACCACTGTTGCAGCACAGCGTCGCGTTTGGCCGAGCAGTTTCCC
>CAJXGK010000082.1 GCA_913053815.1 uncultured Rhodanobacteraceae bacterium | reverse complement strand
GCATGGGCGACAACACAAGATTCACAACTCCCCGCGACGCTCACCCCGAATCAGATTGTGCAGCAGATTTCTAACAAGCTGAGCGTCGCTGTTAAGAATCACCGTGAAGAATATAAAAAAGACCAGAGCAAGCTGGTGGCGCTGATTAATCGTGTGCTATTGCCACATTTTGATGAATCCTACTCATCTATTCTGGTTCTGGGACGGTATGCGCGCACCGCTACGCCAGAACAGATTGATGCCTTCCAGAAGGCCTTCTACAAGGCGCTGCTGGATCGCTATGCGGCAGGCTTGATCCATTATCATGAAAGCCGAGTACAGGTGTTGCCGGCTAGAACACCTCCTGGGGGCCGTCGTGCTCTGGTTCGGACCAGGGTAAAACTCGATGATGGTAAACAGATCTCCGTGGATTTTGTGTTCCATCGGAATACCGCGGGTCAGTGGAAGGCCTATGATGTCGTCATCGAAGGCATTTCCTATGTCGCCAGTTATCGAAGCCAAGTGGGTGAAGAAATCCGTCACGTTGGCCTGACGGGATTGATCAAGCGTCTGCAGAAAGAAGGAGGGCTGGCCATCAATAAATTAAATAAGCCGGGCGGCAGCAGGAAATGAGCGAAGCGGCGTTTTCCATCCACCGTTCGCAATCAGGGGTACTCGACCTCAGCGGAATATTAGGTTTTACCACGGTAGGTAGCGCGTATCCCGAAGTGAAGCAAATTCTTATCGAGACGCGTGCTATCACGGTGCTCAACCTGGCGGGTCTGCGTTCCACAGATAGTGCGGGTCTGGCTTGCCTGTTGGCCTGGCGGGCTGAGGCCCAACAACGTGGCAGACAACTGGAGTTGCGGGGCCTGCCGGATAATGCGCGCGCACTGGCCCAGGTATGCGAAGTCGAGGGGCTGCTGACCCAGCCCGGTTTGAATGGCCGATCCGTATAAGACCGGCCCCCATTATCTATCAATCGGCCCGCTTAACGTTGGGATCGCCGCAGATAGCTTGGATACATGCAGCGTGTTGCTTGCGCCTGCGGTGCCCGAGTCATGGCTAGGTGGTGGGCGAGCAACGCGAACCTCAATGTAGCGAGAGCCCTGGATGCCCGCCGCAGGTGGGTGAAAGCCGGTTGCCATCATCATTGCCAAACAGAAAAATCTTTGATGCCGGATTCACAGGATAGGGTGAATTTGGGCTCGGAATAATTCAAGGCGGCATTGATATTTTGTTTCGCATCTATAGGGGCTGGCAGGGTGGACCGATCCGGTCAGAATCCCGCCGGAACCGGGACGCTGCTGGCAATAGCCGGTGCAGTGCTGCTCGACGGAGTGGCCGTAGTAGTGTGCGGTGGGCCTTTTGCAGGATTCGTGGGCGACTTTGGCCGAGAAGTCTTGCCAGGAGTACCTTGGGGGTGCTGCTGCTTTTGCCAAGCCCGTTGTCGGGCCAGAATCGCCTCCACATCCACCCGGCCGTTACCTGGTCCCAGCCCCTGCTGGTCTTCAATGAGGCGACTCGGAGGATTACCGTGGTAAATCAGAAAATTACGACGTTGCAGATAGGCGTCGCGCATCAGTGTATAAGGATCATAAGCTGAGCTGAGGAATGCATCCGCATTCATATAACTGGCTCGTAACTGGATGTAGTACAGAACCAGCGGCAGATACTCGGCGCGATATTTGAGGTTATTATCGCGAATCCAGTAGCTTAGTGGATTCAGAAAGTAGGTATCCACCGGATAGGCCCAGACGTCTCGTAGCGAGCTGGGCCCCAGGATAGGCAGGACCATATAGGGCCCCTGGGGAACGCCCCAGCGGGCCAGGGTGACACCGAAATCGGTCGGGTCCAGATTGAGGCCCAGTTCACTGGCGGGATCGAAGATGCCGGCCAAGCCTATGGTTGAATTCACCACCAGCCGCCCAGTGTTCTTGGCCGCACCTTCGAGTTGGGCTTGCAACAAATCATTGACAATACTGATGGGCAAGCGAATATTACTATAAAAATTACTGATTACCAGACGAGTGTTTGATGAGGTGATCTTTATGTAACTCTTGGCAATGGGCTTGCCCACGTAGGTATCGACTTTCTCGTTGAAAGCGAAAATTTTACGATTCATCCCTTGCCATGGATCTTCTTGCCGGGCCGGTTGGATCGCGCAACCCACCAGAAAAAAGAGTGTGAAGCCGATCAGCAAAGCCCGCAAGACAGTCTTGGAAGGATGCATAAGATAAAATACAGAACGCATGGGTTCAGCATTATATCCCAGCAGACTGATATTAAGGCAGCGTTTCGGTTGCGAATTTCCAGGTAGCGCGAGCATGGCCCAACAGAGTACACTGACCATCCTTGCAACTAACTGAACAAAAATAGGTTTTTTATGGCACGCATCACAGTCGAAGATTGCCTCCATGAGGTAGACAACCGTTTTGAGCTGGTGTTGCTGGCCACTAAACGGGCGCGTCAGATTGCTATGGGTATGGAACCCCGCGTCGATCCTGACCACGACAAACCTACGGTGATTGCTTTGCGTGAAATTGCCGAGCAACGCATCGATGAAGCGACGATCGACGAGATCGATCGTATCGAGAGCGAACGGGTTGAACGTGAAGCCCTGGATTGGGCAGCTGCCGAGGTGGCTGCCGAAGACGACCAGGGCGGCAGGAGCGGAGAGGAATAATGTGTCCGGCCGTCGGCACGGCTTGAAGAACCGGTCTGACCGGGCAGCGAGTATCTCATCGGAGAATGGGGATCCACCCGGCCCCGGTGTGGTAGCAGATTATGAAGTAACGAATCATGTCCACGATCTGCTTGACAAGCTGCAATCCGATGTTTCGCCTGAGCAGATTCGACGCGTGCAGGCGGCTTGTCAATGTGGCGCCAGGGCTCATGCCGGCCAGACACGGCTCAGTGGCGAGCCCTACATCACCCATCCGGTTGCGGTAGCGAGCATCCTTGCTGATTTTCATATGGATGGCGATACCATTGTGGCGGCCATCTTGCATGACGTGTTGGAAGATACCGATTGCACCAGCGATGATCTGGAGCGCGAGTTTGGTCCGGTTGTGACCAAGTTAGTGGAGGGGGTTACCAAGCTCGATCAGGTGCGCTTTGCCAGCCGCCAGGAAGCCAATGCTGAAAGCTTTCGCAAGATGCTTCTGGCCATGGCTCGCGATATACGGGTCATCCTTATCAAGTTGGCTGACCGCCTGCATAACATGCGCACCCTAGCGGCGAAGGATCATGCCTCGACCCGACGCATTGCGATGGAAACGCTGGAGATCTATGCCCCCATCGCCCAGCGCCTGGGGATGAGTCTGGTCAAGGCAGAGTTGCAGGACATCGGGCTTCGCGTCTTGTATCCCAATCGTTATCGCGTTATTGCCTCGTGCATCAGTGGGGTCATGGGGATGCGGCGTGAGGCCATGCAGAAGATCGACAAGGCGATCTTGCAACGCCTCGGTGATGAAGATATTCCAGCCCGGGTGGTGAGTCGCATCAAGTCTCCCTGGAGTATCTACACAAAGATGAAGACCCAGCACAAATCTTTTAAGGAAGTGATGGATTTGTTCGGGTTCCGCATCGTTACCGATACGGTGCCACATTGTTACCAGGCGCTGGGTGCCGTACATGCCTTGTTCAAACCGATGGATGGTCGGTTTCGTGATTTTATCGCCATTCCCAAGGCTAACGGCTACCAATCACTGCACACTGTATTGTTTGGCCCTTTCGGGGCGCCAATCGAGATTCAGATCCGTACCGAAGAGATGGATCAGGTGGCAGAACGGGGGATTGCTGCACACTGGGTTTACAAGACAGATGGCTCTCAACCCAACAGTGCCCAGGCGCGTGCGCACGAATGGATTTCCAGCTTGGCGAGCCGCGAGGCGACGACGGATTCGGCCATTGAATTCATCGAAAATGTCAAAGTGGATCTGTTCCCCGATGAGGTGTACGTCTTTACCCCACGCGGTGATATTCTGGCTTTACCAAGAAATTCTACGGCCCTCGATTTTGCCTATGCGGTCCATACCGATGTCGGAGCGCATGCGGTAACGGCCCGTGTGGATGGGCAAATTTCCTCTCTACGCACGTGCTTGCAATCCGGACAGAATATTGAAATCGTCACGGCTCCCTCTGCCCAGCCTACACCGGAATGGCTAGGTTTTGTGGTAAGCGGCAAGGCCCGTACGGCCATTCGCAACTATCTGAAGCGATTGCAGCACGAAGATGCGGTGCAATTCGGCCATCGTATGCTGGATCGGGAACTCATCATTCGCTCGGTGAGTCTGGATACGATCCCGACTGATGCGCTGGAGGGCTATCTTGATGAGCACCACTACCAACGCCTGGAAGAGTTGCTGGCGGACATCGCATTGGGCCAGCATATGCCCGGCCCGGTAGCGGATCATTTCGCTCAGTTGGCAGGGATCTCTGCCCCAGGATCAGTCAGTCCTGTGCCCCGTGAAACTATCGCCATTACCGGAGCTGAGCGGGGGGTCATCAGTTTTGCCAACTGCTGTCTCCCGGTCCCTGGTGATGCGATTTTCGGCTATCTATCGGCAGGCAAGGGGATTGTTGTGCATCGCCTAGAATGTCCCAATGCCGAAGAATTACAGCGGGAGTCTGAGCGCTGTCTGGCGATCGAATGGGATCGTAAGGTCGAGGGTGATTACAAGGTCAAGTTGCGGATTGATGTCATCAATCGTCCCGGTGTACTGGCGACCGTTGCTGCGGCACTGGCTGAAACGGGGACCAATATCGAGAACGTGGAATATATTGAACGTGATTTCACCACTTCGACACTCCTGTTTACCGTCGAAGTACAGAATCGCATCCATCTGGCTCGGGTGATGCGCCACATTCGGCACTCTGCGGTGGTCAATGCGATCCATCGTGATCCATTCTGATGCGATTGAATGGGATCGACCTGGACTCTGGCGTAAGCTTCGGGGTATACCTCTTCGTTACGGGAATCACTCCATGACCCGAATTGCTATCCAGACCTCCGCAGCCCCTGCTGCCATTGGCCCATATGCGCAAGCCGTTCGTGCCAGCGCTACGCTTTATCTGTCCGGACAGATCCCGCTTGATCCTGAAAGCGGTGAACTGGTAGCCGGTGATATGACGGCTCAAGCGCGTCGGGTATTCGATAATCTGCGGGCAGTGGCGGGATCTGCAGGGGCGGGCTTGGATCAGGTTGTTCGTCTGGGTATATACCTCACCGATCTGGCCTGTTTTGCCGAGGTCAATACGGTAATGCAGGAATATTTTCATGAGCCTTATCCGGCACGTGCCACCATCGGTGTGGCCGCTTTGCCGCGTGGCGCAGCTATTGAGGTTGACGCGATCCTGGTGCTTGACCAACGCTGAGTCGTGACTCGATCCTTATACCCAGAGGCAAGTGGGCCAAGCCCTGACACACCGTTGGCCCGTTTGCATGGCATTGGCCCGGTCCTGTCCAGGACCTTGGCCAAACTCGGCTTGGAGCGGTTGGTTGACCTGTGGTTCCATCTGCCTTTGCGTTACGAGGATCGCACCCATTTGACGTCGATCGCGGCACTCCGCGCAGGATGCCGGGTTCTAGTTGAAGGGTCGGTGATAGCCGTTGAGGATGGTTTTCATTCTCGTCGTGAACTGCGCGTCACGATTGTGGATGACTCGGCCTCGATACTTATCCTGCGCTATCTGCATTGGTATCGTGGCCTTGCCGAGCGCTTTGTGTTAGGGCGTCAGGTACGTTGCTATGGCGAGGTTCGGCAAACGGTACATGGTCTAGAAATGGTTCATCCTGAGGTTCACGTACTCCGTGGTGGAGAGCCGTTGGAGACCACCCTGAGCCCAGTTTACTCAATTGCCAAAGGGATCAGCCATGCCCGCATGAGTAATCTGGTTGCCCGTTCACTGGCTTGCTTGCCGCCCGCCGAAAGTTTGGAACTCCTGAGTCCTGAGGATCTGCACTGGCTGGAGTTGCCCAATTTACGTACGGCCTTGCAGCTTGTGCACCGGCCCTCACCAACAACCGATGTCCAAGCCCTATTGCTCGGTACGCATCCAGCACGGCGACGTTTGTCTTTTGAAGAGCTGTTGGCCCAGCATCTTGGCTTGCGACGGATTCGCCAGCAAGTACATTCCTTCATGGCTCCGGCCATCGAGGATCAGGATGTATTACGGGCTAGGATGCGCCAAGGGTTGGGGTTTACACTCACCCGGGCCCAACAACGGGTAACGGGCGAGATTCTTGATAATCTTCGCCAACCCCGACCCATGTTGCGATTGATCCAGGGCGATGTCGGCTCAGGCAAGACCGCCGTTGCGGCTCAGGCAGCCTTGGCGGTGATTGAGGCGGGGTATCAAGTCGCCATGGTGGCGCCCACAGAACTGCTGGCTGAACAGCACTACCGTAGCTTTACCGCCTGGTTTAAACCGCTGGGTCTGGACACCGTCTGGCTAGCCGGCAAGGTCAAGGGTCGTGCTCGTCTGGCAGTCTTACAACGCCTAGCTAGTGGCGTGCCTATGGTGGTCGGTACCCATGCCTTGATGCAGCCAGGGGTTTCGTTCTTGCGACTGGCTCTGGTCATTGTCGATGAACAGCATCGCTTTGGTGTGCAGCAGCGCTTGGCACTGGCCGAAAAGGGTGCCGGGAAACAGCTTATGCCCCATCAGCTGGTACTCACCGCCACACCGATTCCTCGTACCTTGGCCATGACGGCTTATGCCGATCTGGATATTTCAGTGCTGGATGAATTGCCTCCTGGGCGCACCCCGATACGAACCGTAGTCCTTTCTGATGCGCGGCGCGGGGAGGTCATCGAACGCATCCGTTCAGCCTGTTCTGAAGGTCGTCAGGCCTATTGGGTGTGCACACTCATTGACGAAAGTGAGGTTTTGCAGGCCAAGGCTGCAGAAAACGTCTATACCGAATTGTGCGAGGCCCTGCCCGGCTTGCAGGTGGGCAAGGTTCATGGGCGGATGCGGGCCAAGGACAAGCAGGCGGTGATGGATGCGTTCCAATCCGGTGAGATCAAGTTGCTGGTGGCGACTACGGTCATCGAGGTAGGTGTGGATGTAGCAAATGCCAGCCTGATGATAATCGAGAACGCCGAGCGTCTGGGCTTGGCTCAGCTGCACCAGTTGCGAGGCAGGGTAGGTCGGGGTAGCCAGGCGTCGAGTTGCGTGCTGTTATACACGGCCCCTCTGTCGGTCATCGCCCGGGCTCGGCTGGTACTGCTGCGTGATACGGGTGACGGTTTCAAAATTGCCGAGATGGATCTGCATTTACGTGGTCCGGGCGAAGTGCTGGGAACCAGACAGACCGGTGAGCTGGTGTTAAAGGTGGCTGATTTGCAGCGTGATACGGACATGTTGCCCTCGGTGCGTGAATTGGCTGACCGTATGCTCCAGGATGATCCCCAACATGCCGAACGAATCGTCAGGCGGTGGATGGGTACGGCTACGCGGTTTGCCGGAGCCTGAGGTCGTGTCGCTATTATTTCGGAGTTGAGCCATGCCTGCACCGCTGTTTGTGGATACCGATCCCGGAGTCGATGACGCCCTGGCAA
>CAJXGK010000081.1 GCA_913053815.1 uncultured Rhodanobacteraceae bacterium | reverse complement strand
ATCAGGATCGGCAGAATTAAACCGGCAGTTTGTACAACATAGGATTTCTTCTGATATGGTTTATAAAGTTCTTTTATCTTTTCTTTTTGCTTTACTCCAAATTTATGCTCTTCATCCACAATAACCAGCCCCAATCTAGCGAATCGAATGTCCTTCTGCAGCAAACGATGCGTGCCGATGACGAGGTCTACCACCCCTGATGCCAGATGCGACAGGACCTCCTCGATTGCCTTTTTGGAACGAAACCGGGACAGTACTTCGATGCGCAAGGGCCAGTCAGCAAAACGGTCACAGAAGGTTTGGTAGTGCTGTTGTGCCAGCAGGGTGGTCGGTACCAGCATGGCGACTTGGCGACCTGATATGGCCGTTACGAATGCGGCCCTTAGCGCGACTTCGGTCTTCCCAAATCCCACATCGCCGCACACCACCCGATCTGTTGGGTGAGGTGAGGATAGATCCTCAAGAACGGCTTGAATTGCCGACCTCTGGTCAGGGGTTTCCTCGAACGGAAAGCCGGCTGCGAATTGGGCATACAGGGTCGTATCGATGGGAATCGAGGTGCCCTTGCGGGCCGCGCGTTCGGCATGGATCGCCAGCAGTTCTGCGGCCACATCACGAATTTTTTCAGCGGCCTTGCGGCGAGCTTTTTCCCAGCTATCGCCACCCAGGCGATGCAGAGGGGCCAGATCAGGATCGGTACCGGCATAGCGGCTGATCAGATCGAGTTGTGTTATGGGTACATATAGGCGTGCTTCTTGGGCATATTCGATGGCCAGAAACTCCCCGGGGGTATCACCGATCTCCAAGGTGGTCAGACCACGATAGCGTCCGACACCGTGGTCGGCGTGAACGACCGGGGTGCCATCTTCTAGGGCACTGAGATCTTGGATAATGGTTTCCGGATCACGTAGCGTGCCCTGTCGTCGTCGCCGGTCCTGGCGCACGTATTCGCTGAACAGTTCCGATTCGGTCAGTACGCATAGGTCGGCAGCACGGTATGAGAAACCTTGGCTTAGAGGCAAAATACCAATAGCCAGGTCTGTATTGGAATCCAGTGACTGGATGAATTCAGGCCAGTTAGCGATCTGTCGCAAGTGCCGCTCCGTACCCGCCAAGCGTTCTAGCAGGGTTTCACGGCGGCCGGCAGACTCGACAGCAATCAGTACGTGGCCAGGTTGCTCACCAAGCCAGTCGCAAAGCGCTGTCGCCTGATTGTCGTTTCGAGTCGGTGGCGGCCGCGGGGTAACCGACCGCAACCCTAAATCGGCTACGGGTCCGGTGGGGTCCGGAACGAGTTCGATGCGTTGGCCCATATTGAGACGTTCCCGCAGATTCTGGGGATTGAGATACAGCTCGGCGGGGGGCAGGATAGGGCGTTCGATGTCGTGGGCTCGTTGTTCGTAGCGATCCTCGACATGGCCCCAGAATTCTTCGGCGGCCGGGGCAATGTTTTCTCCGAGTACGAACAGGGCATCTTTTCCCAGGTAATCAAACAAGGTTTCGGTCATCGCAAAAAATAGCGGCAGGTAATACTCGATGCCGGCCGGACTGAGCCCGGCTCGTAAATCTTGGTAGACCGGGCAGTGTCGGGGGTCGATAGGAAACCGTTCGCGTAGTCGACGGCGAAAGGCATTACGGTCGTCTTCGGTGAAGGGAAATTCCCGAGCTGGCAGAAACCGTATGCTTTGCAGCGTGTTACGCGAACGTTGTGTTTCTGGGTCGAAACTGCGTAGGGAGTCCACTTCGTTGTCCAGAAGTTCAATGCGATAAGGCTCCTTCGAGCCGCTGGGGAACAGGTCGAGCAGAGCGCCTCGTACGGCAAATTCACCTGGTTCACCGACCTGCGATACGCGACGGTAGCCGGCGGCATCCAGCCGTGACTGTTCTTGATTCAGATCGAATCGTTGACCGATGTGGACCTCCAGCCCCGAGCCAACCAGATAATGCCTAGGGGCGATGCGTTGCATCAGTGTCGATACCGGCAGAATTAAAATGCCGCGACCCACACTTGGCAGCTGATACAGAGTAGCGATACGGTTAGCAACAATCTCCGGATGCGGGCTGACCAGATCGTATGGCAGGGTTTCCCAATCCGGAAATCCAAGTACCGGCACCTCATTGCTGAATACCGCTAGATCTTGCTCCAGGGTGATGGCGGCGGTCGCACTAGCGGTGACGGCCACCACGGGACCGTCGTATTGCCGGGCGGTTTCTGCCAGGGTCAGTGCCAGTGCGGCACCCGGCATGGTGAGCCAGCGGCGCCAGCGGTCTGGCCCTGAAGGGAGGGGGGGGGTCAACAATGGGGTAGAGTGCATCGAGACAACGTGAAGCCGGAACCATCGCATATTGTAGCGGTACATCGGGTGCGGTGAGGTGCCGTCTTGCTGGTTGGCCCACGGGATGGGTCCAGACCGTTCACTGCCGATCACGGCGTAGGCCAGGCACGCCGCTACGACTCATTCGACATTCTCAAGCAGGCGGGGATCCGCTCGCTTATTGAACCGGTATGAATGATCGCTCAGGCGGCGTACTTGACGTATGGATTGCTGCGGGTGGCTTGGATGCCTCCCGTTTATTGCCTGCAGCTGCGGGGCACGAGTTCGTTTTCCTGTTCGTCCAAGAAAACGCACCCCAAGAATGACCCCCCGGTTTGGTGCCTTGCGGAGCATGCATCCACAAGATACGTGCGTGTCGTCCAGGTCGAACCTCAGCGTCGCCACCGGGACTTGTACAGAGCGGGTCTGGGCTGCCAGCATGTCGGTTCCTTCCGGAGCCGTCGATGTCGAAACTATATCTCGCCTCGCAATCGCCGCGTCGATGCGAATTGCTGCAGCAGATCGGCTGTGCTTTCGAACAGCTCCAGGTGTCTGTTCCGGAGTCCCCACATGCAGGAGAAATACCCGAGGACTATGTGTTACGGGTGGCTCATGACAAGGCCCGGGCCGGGCTCGCGCAAAGGGCTGCCCCGCAGACTGATGATGTGATCCTGGGGGCGGATACCGAGGTGCTGCTGGATGGACAGATTTTTGGCAAGCCGAGCAATGCTGAAGCGGCTAGGAGTATGTTGCGGAAGCTGTCCGGACGTACTCACCGGGTTCTTTCTGCCGTATGGGTGTGCTCACTGCAGACGTCTTTGTATGCCATCAATCGTAGTGAAGTACGCTTCGCTAAGCTGGATGAGCAGGTTATTCTGGAGTACGTCGATGCCGGTGAATGGCTCGGCAAGGCTGGAGCTTACGCCATTCAGGGCCGGGGAGGAGCTCTGATCGAGTATCTTCAGGGTAGTTATTCTGGAGTGATGGGCTTGCCCTTACATGAAACCTGGCGCTTGCTGCGGGCCTTTGCCGTGCCGTGCATGGAACCGACGCTGCGCTGAACCGCGTAAACCGAAACCCATGACAGGTTCCTATCTGCCCGGCTATAAAGCAGTCTGTACAGGAGAATTCCGTGAGTGAAGAGATCCTCATTAATGTTACCCCGCGAGAAACTCGAGTGGCTGTGGTCGAAAATGGTATGTTGCAAGAGGTGTACGTAGAACGCGCACTGCAACGCGGTTATGTGGGTAATATTTA
Source organism: uncultured Rhodanobacteraceae bacterium (assembly GCA_913053815.1). Taxonomy (GTDB): domain Bacteria; phylum Pseudomonadota; class Gammaproteobacteria; order Xanthomonadales; family Rhodanobacteraceae; genus Metallibacterium. The sequence goes on along the minus strand of CAJXGK010000081.1, from coordinate 4,033 downwards.
TAAAGGTCGGGTTAGCCGGATCATGCCCGGCATGCAGGCTGCGTTTGTCAATATAGGATTAGCGCGAACTGCTTTTCTGCATGCCGCCGATATCTATCGGCCTGCCGGTACGGATGGCGACGATAATTCGGCGGTACCCTTGATCAATTCGCTGGTTTGTGAAGGGCAGGAGATTGTGGTTCAGGTTATCAAGGATCCAATCAGTACCAAGGGTGCCCGACTGTCCAGCCATCTTTCGATTCCTTCGCGTTATCTGGTTCTGTTGCCTTATAGCCATAACCTGGGCATCTCGGCACGTATCGAGGATGCAGAAGAACGCGATCGGCTTCGTCAGGAAGTCCTTGCCCTGGCTGGTGAAAGCAATCTTGGCTACATCGTGCGCACCAATGCCGAAGGGCAGGGAACCCAGACACTGGGTTTTGATGTGACCTATCTCGGCAAGGTCTGGCGGGTGGTTCAGGAAAATATCACGCAGGCGAATGTCGGTCAGCGGGTTTACGAAGAACTTTCTTTGCCGCTGCGGGCGCTGCGGGATTTGATGCATGATGGCATCGTAAAGGTTCGCGTGGACTCCCACGAGGGTTTTGACAAGGTTCTGGCCTTCGTGCGCAAGTTCATGCCGGAGCTAACAGAACGGATCGAGCACTATCCGGGAGAAAGACCTATTTTTGATCTGTATGGCGTTGAGGATGAAATCCAGCGCGCCCTGAACAAGGATGTGGCGCTGAAATCCGGAGGTTATCTGGTCATTGATCAGACTGAGGCGATGACCACCATTGACGTCAATACAGGTGGTTTTCTTGGTGCCCGAAATCTGGAAGAAACCGCTTATCGCACTAATCTGGAAGCCGCTCAGGCATCAGCGAGACAACTTCGTCTGCGTAATCTCGGCGGTATCATTATTATTGATTTTATTGACATGGCTGATCTTGAGCACCGCCGTCAGGTGTTACGGATGTTGCAAAAAACGCTGGCCGAGGACCATGCCAAGACGACGGTATACGAGATCGGTCCATTGGGCTTGGTCGAGATGACCCGCAAGCGCACCACGGATAGTTTGGCCCGGCAGTTGTGCGAATCCTGTCCAACTTGTAATGGGCGCGGCATGTTGAAGACGGCCGAGACGGTGAACTACGAAATTTTTCGTGAAATCACTCGTGCGGTTCGGCAATTTGAAGCAGAGAAGTTACTGGTGTTGGCGGCCCCCAAGGTGGTGCAGCGAATGCTCGAAGAGGAGTCGCGGGCGATTGCCGAACTTGAGCAATTTATCGACAAGAGCATTCGTTTTCAGGCCGAGGAACAATATTCGCAGGAGCAGTTCGATGTGGTACTGCTCTGACTGGAGAACGTTCCGGTGACGGCACAAGCTTTTCCGGGGCGATGGATGCGGCGTATACGATTTGCCCTGGGTGGCATGTTGGCGACGTTACTGATTGGTATTGCGGCCGCTGTAGGCCTGGGCCAATTGCTATTGCCGTATGTTGCGGACTATCCGCAACAAGTGGCATCGATACTTTCTTGGCGTCTGGGCCACCCCGTCCGCTTCCAGGACATACAGGGAACCTGGCATGCCAGTGGCCCGGAATTAAAGCTGCGCAATCTACGCATTGAAAATAACCGCGGCGGAACGCTTTTATACCTGCAACAAGCCCGCCTGCGGTTTCATTTCGGTCTGTTGTTGTGGCCTGGGCGTCGTTGGATCGAATTGAGCGCTCGCGGATTGCAGCTGGACTTGGTCCAGAAATCCGGTGGGCGCTGGCAAATTCTTGGTTTGAACAAGGAAGGTTCCGATACCGGGATGGATGTATATGCTTTACCTGTGGATCTTCGGTTGCGAAATCTAAGCATCTTTCTACAGCCGCGAGGTTCCGCTGTGAAGTTTTCCTTCCATGTGGCGGACGTTCTGGTAAGGAGTACCGGGGCACGGGCTCATTTCGGTGCGTTGATCCGTCGCCAGGGGGTTGCGGGTTGGTTGCAAGTGGTGGGGTCGTTCAGCACCAACCTGCAGCAGGGTAAACTCTATCTGTCTGGGCGTAACCTCGATCTTGCCCCGTTGCTACAGGGGTTCTCGCTCTACCACACGACGGTCAAGAAAGGCCGCGGAAATCTGCAGATATGGTTCGGATGGGATGAAGGTCGAACCTGGCAGCTGTCCAGCCGCATCCGCTTACGCGATTTAGCTATGACTGGCGTGGGTGGCAGGCGGGCGGCCATCTCTTCCCTGCATGCCAATATTTGGTTACAACGTACTAAGAACATATGGCGCTTGCGCTATGAGCCGATTCCGGTGAATGGTCAAGTTTACAGTGGTCTGCAGGCGTTATGGCGTCGCCAAGGGACACAGTTGCAGGCACGAGTCAAGATGCATGCGCTGAAAATTCAGCCCTTTCTGGCACTAGCGGGGCTATTGTCTGAAGCTCCACCGGCCCTGTCATCTTGGGCTGTCAGGGCGGCGCCACATGGCCGAGTTAGTGGTACGTTCGATTGCTATGGCCGGGGCGCTTATCAAATTGATGCTCAATTGCAGGGGCTGGGCTGGGCGGCCGTGGGAAAATTACCGGGTGTCAATCATTTGCAAGCGAGTTTATTGGGCGATAGGCAGGCCATTGCCTTGCATATTCCTAGTCAGAAGCTCAGTGTCCGTTACCCCTATGTTTTCCGTACTTCCCTTGATTTTGACGCCTTGGCCGCACGCTTGGTGGCATGGCCCGGAGCTAAGGGTTGGACTATTGGAATCCAATCCCTGAATTTTGATGCGCCGGGATTTGCGGGACGTGCTGAGGGCCGCATTGCCCTGTTACCTAATGAGCCACGACCCGATGTTGATCTGTACGCGGTACTTGATCGCGGTCAAGTTGCTGCCGCCAAGCTGTTCTGGCCGATCAATGTGATGCCCCCTGCCGCCGTGTCCTGGTTGGATCGGGCCCTGGTCGCCGGAACCTTGCAGGAGGGCCGGTTAGCCTTGCGAGGACCGTTGCAGGATTGGCCGTTCAAACAGCGGCACGGCCGCTTCGATGCCACCGCCCACTTCACCGATACCGTGGTCAATTTTGACCCGCACTGGCCCCAGGCTGAAGCCTTGGCGGGCAATCTCGAGTTCTCCGGTGCCGGTTTGACTGTCCTGGCCGATGCGGGCCGAGTGGGGGATAACGCATTGAGCCACGCCACGGTTCGTATCGATGACCTGGGACAGGGTAAGGCCGCCATCTCTGCAGAAGGCCAAGGGGATGTTGCTAAGATTTTCCAGTTCATTCAGCAAAGTCCGATCGGTATCCCTCACCAGACAGTATTGAAAGAGTTGCATATGACCGGTAAGGCTGCCTGGGGCTTCACTCTGGTGTTCCCTCTGCATGCTATCCAGAATTTTCGTTTGCAGGGACAGGCGCAATTGCAGCAGGTCAACCTGAGGGCCCCAAAATGGAATTTGCAGTTGTCATCGATCCACGGCCCCGTTTCTTTTGACCGGAGTGGATTTTATACAGCGGGTTTACAGGCACGCTTACAAAACCAACCTGGACAGCTGATCATAGCGGTCGGTAACGATACAGGAGATCCCGGCACGCAGTTGCTGGCCACATTATCCGGGCGGTTCGGTGCGTCCAGCCTGACCTATGGAATACCCGTGTTACAGCCTCTCAACCAAGTTCTCAAGGGTCGTGCCGGTTTTCAGATCGGTTTGCGTATTGCCAATTCACCTGGTTTCGGTCCGCTAACTACTACCTTGCGCATTGATTCCAATCTCGTCGGTATCGGCATTGATCTTCCAGCCCCACTGGACAAACCGAAATCGGTCGTCATGCCGCTGCATCTTGAAATCGGGCTTCCCGCTGCGGGAAGTGTGTTACAAGGCAGCCTGGGTAAGAATTTTCTACGGGCACGCATACGGATCCCAGCGAGCAGTACTATCCCGCTGGCCGCCAGCCTGGTGTTCGGCAATACCCGGTTGCCCCCACTTCCCAAAGCCGGCCTGTTACTGGCAGGCGATACGGCTCGTCTGGATCTGACCGGGTGGTTTGTAAGGGCACTGGCTATT
>CAJXGK010000080.1 GCA_913053815.1 uncultured Rhodanobacteraceae bacterium | reverse complement strand
CAGGGTCTTTTCGGCAAGACGATCCTGGGCGATAGCCAAGGCCTTCGGTTGGGGAAATACCGGAACTCTGGCAGCCATCTCTGCAGCCGCGTCAGCCGGAACATTTTCGAAATCAAAGGTGATCACATCCACGCCCCGAGCCCAGCGCTGCAAAGCGTCGCGATCCTGCCAATCTGCAACCTCCAGAGGAGCCAAGGCTCCCGCACACGCATCGGCACAACTATCGAGTACCTGAAACCGAACTCCGAGCGGAGTACCGGCAAGTATCAGCATACGAGCCAATTGCCCCCCACCCAGGATTCCGACGACCGGAGCCTTCATGTCAGCCTCGGGTCAGAAGCCAGCAGCACCGCTTTGGTCTGCTCACTTCGAAAGCGCCGCAGTGCCTCACCCAGAATCTTGTTATCGTTCGCTAGCAAAGCCGCCGCAAAGAGCGCGGCATTGACGGCTCCAGCCCGCCCAATCGCAAACGTGGCGACAGCTATTCCAGCCGGCATCTGCACCATCGAAAGCAGTGAATCTAAACCATTCAAGACCCGCGATTGGATAGGGACACCAAGTACGGGAAGGATCGTTTTTGCCGCCAGCATCCCTGGCAAGTGAGCCGCACCCCCTGCTCCGGCAATGATCACGACTAGTCCCCGCGAAGCGGCCGAGTCCGCGTACTCAAACAATAAATCCGGGGTCCGATGTGCTGAAACGACGCGTACTTCATGAGGGATACCGAGCTGTTCCAACATCTCCGGGGCATGACGCATCGTTTCCCAGTCAGAACGTGATCCCATGACCACCCCAACCTGTGGTGATTGATCCCGAATTGCCATTGGCTGGCCCTGTCTAAAAAAGCTATTGTACGCGTTGTGTGCTCATGCGATAACAAGGCTTGCTCCCTTGCGGCTATGAGCCGACCCCCCTCTCCACAGACAGACAGGATCTGCATCATGGACACCCGCTTACTCGATATTCTGGTTTGCCCAGTCAGCAAGACCCCCCTACGCCCACTCCTACACAAGGAGCTGGACACACTGAATCGTGCCATTCAGGCAGGACAGGTCGAAACCGTTGTTGGCACGGTCATTCAGTCGCCGTTGACTGAAGGCCTGATCACCCGCGATGCTAAGGTCATTTATCGTATCGACGATGGCATACCGGTCCTTCTACCCGAAGAAGGAATAGGTACTTTGCAGCTCAATGATTTCCCCCACTGATCCGGGAATGCGTACTCCGTCACGAAAATACACTTGGAATATAAGAGAATGTAAGCCTACAGAGCTGCAGGTGCCCATCTCATGAATCAGGCCAACGATTCCACGCTTAATGCCAAGGTGGTATTCATCGGCACCTCTCAACAAGATAAGCCGCCGCACCTCGGTGAGCTGCTTGGCAAGGTACAAACTATTGCCTCGCAACACTTACATGCGTTCACCACATCTCTTTTTGATAATCTTGATGACACCCTGTTCGATCTGGCTGAAAAGGCTTCCAATAACGCCGTCCAGGTGGCCTATTTTGACGGCATGCGGGAGCTGCGCAAGAAACACAGCATCATCGAACGCTTGTTCAATCAAGACATTGCCGACCGCTTGGTGGATCTGGCCGCCGGAAAAGTGCGCACTCGCAAAAATCCGCTGGATACCGGGGGAGAACAACGGGAACTCAGTCTCATTGAAGATAGCCAGCTGGAAGAAACTCTGGCTGTCAGCCGCATGGCGAGCAAAGCTGAAATGCGTTTCGCTCACCCTCTCTTTGCGCTCAATGAACGGCTATCCGTGTTATGCGGTGGGGTTCGCATCGAAAAGAGCGCCTTAGGGCCTCTGGACCCAGCCGCTCTCACCCAGGCCTTTCAGCAGGCACTGCGGGAACTGGTTGCCGATGTGTCAATCAAATTGATCGTTTACAAACTCTTTGACCGCTACGTGCTGGGTAGCATCGACGGTATGTATGACGAGATTAATGCTACGCTCGCGCGTACCGGTGTTTTGCCTCAGGTACCTAACTCTATCGTAACCGCTAGGCACAGACAGACCATTCGAGGTGGCCATCCAGGCAACCGCAAGCCGGTATCGGTCTCATCAGAGTATTCCGAAACCGCTCAAGATCCAGCTAACTGGGACGTGACAACCCAACGGGAGATTCTGGCCACACTTGCCGATCTGTTGGCCGCTAGCAGACCTCGCCGCCACACGGGATCGGTAGAAAACAGCGACAATTCAGCCCCTACCCGCCATGGTGTCAGCCCCCTACCCGGACCGACTCAGATCCTCAGCGCATTGACTTTGCTGCAAACGGACGTGGCCAAAATAAATTCCTATGCAAGATCTCCTGGCCGGGAAAGCGACGATGTTCAACATCTAAAACAGGCACTTCTCAACCAAGTGGCACACAGCAGTGGCCAGAGCCAGATCGCCACTGACGAGGAAGACACCATCGATCTCGTTGCCATGCTGTTTGAATACATCCTGCAAGATCGTAATCTGCCTGCAGAGATGCAGGTCTTACTGGCCCGTCTGCAGATCCCCTACCTCAAGGTAGCAATACAGGATCGCAGGCTGTTTGCCTCGCGGGCTCACCCGGCGCGACGTTTGCTCGACCTGCTGGCCGATGCCGGTAAAGGTTGGACCCGCAAAGCGGATCCGAATCAGCGCCTGCTCAAGGAAGTTCGCCGAGTTGTCGAAACCATTCTCACAGGATTTAACGATGATCTGAATGTCTTCTCACACCAGTACGAGCAGTTTACCGCCAAACTGCAATCATTCTGGACACGCGCTAACCTCTCTGAACAACATGCTGCCGAGGCGGCCAAAGGACGTGAAAAACTGGACGTCGCTCGGCGCCAGGCTGCCGGTGAAGTACTTTCGAGGATGCGTGAGCATACCCCGCCTGCCCTAATCCACAGTCTTCTGATCCGCCCATGGGCCAATTATCTGGTTCTGCTACTGCTACGACAAGGAGAACAATCCGCAGAATACAAGTCCTCAGTACGCTTCATTGATGATTTGCTCTGGAGCGTGGAGCCTAAGCTCACTGTCGCCGCCCAAGACAAACTGCGCGCCTTGCTACCCGATCTTGAAAAGACCCTCAGGCGAGGTCTGTCGACAGTGGCTTTTCACGAGCCGGACATGAACCGGTTACTGGCCGATTTGCGTACCATCTACGCGTCCTTGTTGGGTGCGCAGAAGGTTCTACGGCCGGCTGTCTCAGACGATGGCCGCCGGTCGGTTGCCAAGCAAACTGATATCGAGGCCCCGAATCGGGACACCACAGACCCCGTCCAAAAGTTCGCAAGCGTACCCTCAGTCACCCAGGCTCTGGAAAACGGCGAGCCGGAACCCAACGAAATCATGCTGGATGCTGCGCAGCTGGATATTATCCGTACTCTCAAGCAAGGATCCTGGTTTGATTTTATCGATGCTCAAGGCCAACATGAACGGGCTAAGTTATCCTGGATCAGTTCCATCAGCGGTCGCCATCTGTTCGTCAATCGGCGGGGCCTAAAAGTCGCTGACAAATCAGCCGCTGAGTTGGCCAACCTGATTCTCTCAGGACATGCCCAGGCGCTTGCAGAGGCCCCCTTGTTTGATCGCGCCTTGAAGGCGATTGTCGAACGCCTGCGTGCAACTCAATCCACAACCAACAGTTCAAACTCTACGACAGGTATCTGATGACCGTTACCCCCGAGATTCTCCAGCCTCCCGAACCGGAGGTAGTACTGCGCGACGTAGTATCGGCACTCCACGAAGACCTGGGCGCAGGTGATGTCAGCGCTGACTTGATCCCTGCTAGGCAACGAGCTCACGCTACCTTGGTCTGCCGTGAAGCGGCCCGCCTTGCCGGTCAGGCCTGGTTCACGGGCTGTTTTCAGCACCTGGATCAAGACTGTCACCTGCAATGGACGGGGCAGGATGGCGATACGCTGTCACCCGGTGCGGTCGTATGCGTGATTGCAGGCAACGCCAGGGCCATGCTCGGGGCCGAACGCTGTGCCATCAATTTTCTGCAAACCTTGTCAGGTACCGCCACGCTCGCCGCGCACTACGTGCAGGCCGCTGCAGGCTTTCGGGCGCGGATCCTGGATACTCGCAAAACGCTGCCATCCCTGCGCTACGCGCAGAAGTATGCAGTGCGCTGTGGAGGCGCTCACAACCACCGTCACGGTCTGTACGATAGGGTCCTGATCAAGGAAAACCATATCGCTGCTCTGGGCAGTATCGCGGCCGCCATCAGGCAAGCACGCGCGCTCCACCCGAGTATGCAGGTTGAGGTGGAAGTCGAAAATCAGCAACAGCTCGAACAAGCCATCTCCGCCCAGCCTGATCGGATCATGCTCGATAATTTTGATCTCCAAGGACTTGCCGCAGCGGTACGCATGACAGCCGACCGTATTCCTCTGGAGGCCTCAGGTGGCACAGAACTGGACGCCGTAGCAGCGATTGCGGCCAGCGGGGTCGATTTCATCTCGGTCGGTGCGATCACCAAGCATCTGCAAGCCGTAGACTTTTCACTACGCTTTGCCTGAGTCGAGGAGCCTGTCGGACTTGGGAAGAATCGACTACGGCAGTGGAAAATCGGTCCATTTTTTTGCTCTTCATCGGTAAATAGAACCCCTATTCGCCTCAAAAGATCAAAAAATGGTCCGCAATTTTTTATCTGCTTCGCTACGCCCCCCCCAAGTCCGACAAGCTCCGGGGGATATCAAATAAACCCTCTGCGCAACTCGATTGCTGCGTTGCAGCATCGCCCCCTCACCTGTTTGCTGACAGGTCACGGAGATTCGCTCCGGAGCGCCGAACACTCGAATCGCTCACGATGGTTTTTCGGGGTGCTCCAAGTCATGGGTTGGAAATTACTTGATGACCCGCAGCCGCGGGGGCCCTTTCACCTGGGGTTGATCAGACACCTCGATAGGAGGCTCCTCTGACCATTCACTGCCTCCAAGATCGACCACCTCCTGTGGCCCCGGCCCACTGGCGGCAACAGGCTGAGATTCATCCGGAAACACCATGCCACGGCCGTTCTCACGGACAACCACCGCTTGGATCGCCACCACGGGGATACGGATACTTTGGCTAACCCCCCCAAACCGGGCAAGAAAACGAACCTCTTCGAGATCCATAGAGAACTGGCTGACCGCGCGCGGGGCAATATTTAGGACGACCATGCCATCATGTACTGCTGAGGCCGGTACGACAACACCCGGCTGCCGCGCATCCACCTGCAAATGCGGGGTCAAACCGTTGTCGGTAATCCAGTCCACCAGAGCTCTAAGCAGGTAGGGCCGTAACGGGCTCATATCAATGGGAGGTGTGTCGCTCATTTAATGATTCGCGCAAAGAACGTTCTACCGGCGTCATACTACGCGCGAAACCAGGACTGGAAAAGAGGCGTTCACCATAATCATTCACCGCAGACGCGCTTCGCGGCAGGTGAATACCGTAAGCGGGCAATCTCCAAATCAACGGAGCGACCAGACAATCGGCCAGGCTGATTTCAGCATTGAGTAGAAACCGGGCGGCCTTGAAAAGATCCACGGAGGCCATCAACGCTTCACGAAGATATTTGCGCGCGGTCTCAGCGTTACGCCCCCCGGCGGTAATGGCGACCGTCAAGGGTAGCCAATCACGCTCGACCCGCATCATAGCCAGACGCAACCGGGCTCGGGCATGTGGATCAACCGGCATCAAGGGGGGATGTGGATAGCGCTCATCGAGGTATTCACAGATCACCCCAGCCCCGTAAAGAGTGATCTCCCGCTCGGCCAGAATCGGCGTTGTGCCATACGGGTTCAATTCGCTGACATCGGGATTAGGTTGATCGGGGTTGACGATTTCGCGTTCATAACCGACCCCCTTGGCCGCCAGTACAAGTCGGGTTCGATGACACTGAATATCATCCGGCACCGTATACAGCACCAGCGTACTGCGTATTCGAGGACTCTGTACCATGCAAGCTATCCCTCAGTTATGCTTGAACGTACCCGCTCAAATCAGGCACTCCGTTACGCATTCAATGGCGGGCTTCCTTACAACCTTCTCACTTGAGCAACCACAGCAGTGGGCTAAGCGCTCATCCACTCACTCAGTACCGGAGCTGTTCTTTACTTGTCACTTCGCTCGTCATGCGGATTCCCCACCATTCCCCTTTAGCCGGCACCGCAAGAAATCTGCCCTAGTGTAGCCACGGCGCACTGCAGCATACAATCCAAGGCCTATTCTGTCGCCACAGTACAAGATCGGGAAGCCCTCCACTTTCACCCCCTTTCTACTGCGCCCCACCCTACTCAGGCTGACCTTGTCATAATCATAACGTATCCGCAAGCGGGCGCAACGATGCAACGTCACTTGAGGCTTCCCGTCGCCTCTTTCCAGACCCTGGCAGCGATCCCATTTTTCTATACTGATGTGCTGCAGCAAGCCGCTAAAGATTTCATCCAGACCGATGCGGCTATCAATTCCGGTAACCCGGGTTCATCTGATCGGTATCTATCCCGCCATCCTCGGTCACCATACGAGCCGGATTTAGTCCACCCTATTGTGTCCCGAAGTTACCCACGAACTCTGCTGTGCCGCTTGATCGTAGCGCTGCTGCAATATCGACACACGCTTTACGTACACCCTGGTTTCAGGATAGGGAGGGATACCGGCGTATTTCTTCACGGCTAGGCTCCCAGCGTTGTAAGCCGCGGCCGCCAACGATACTTTTCCACCAAATTCCGTCAATAGCAGGGCCAGATAACGGGCCCCGCCGGCGATGTTCTGTTGCGGATTGAAAACATGAGCCACTCCCATGGCCACCGCCGTATCCGGCATCAGCTGCATCAACCCGGCGGCCCCCTTCGCCGAAACGGCATAAGGGTTGAAGGCGCTCTCGGCATGGATTATAGCCTGCAGCAGTGCTGGATCGAGACGCCAGCGCTTGGCAGCACTATGAATGGCTTGTTGATAGGCATGTAACCGCAACGGCGTGGTATGCCAGTTGATGGTTGAATTTATCCCGCAGGCATAGCAGGTTGTGAAGTAAGAAAACAGCTTTTGTACCCGCTTGGCACCTGCTTTTGTTCCGGGAAGGTTGGTGTATTCAACACTGCCATTGGTATGGGTGATACGGTAAACCGTACCGCGCAGGATTACTGGATGGGGCCGAATCCGGTGCTTATGATCTGTTTTCCGACCTCCCAGAATGGGCTTCGTAGTCGATGATGTTCGGCGTTGCTTGGCCGAAGCAAGCCGCCGGTCCGGAGATCTGGCTGAGCGGCCCGGTGATTGTGCAAAGACGTACACACGCCGACAATGGCCATAACCTGTGGTGCGGGAGGTGAACACCATCTCACCCTGCGAGCCTTGGCATCGCCACAAACCGGCTGCGGCCGTCGGCATGCTTACCCCATATAAAATCAGCGCCAGAATGAATCCGGCTATCGGACCACAAGTGCGCACCGTTGCTTGCATGCAGCCAGTCTGCAATACCCGCTGGCCACTGTCCATGCACGCTTCGGGATGGCACCCGGCTATGGGGCACCTCGATAAACCTACGGTACGGCCCAATTGCGGCGTTACGGCCTCACTCACCTCATGCCTATCTAGGGGCCTGTCGGACTTAGGAAGAATCGACTACAGCAGGGGAAACCCGGTCCATTTTTTCGCTCTTTACCGATAAATAGACCCCCTATTCGCCTCACAAGATCAAAAAACTATCCTC
>CAJXGK010000079.1 GCA_913053815.1 uncultured Rhodanobacteraceae bacterium | reverse complement strand
TCTGGATGCCGGCGCCATAACACCAACAGCGATTGGGTTCCCTTGTTTTCGCTGCGTCCAGCAAGATGGAAGAAACGTGTTTCACGCGGTACGGCACGATCGAGCCGGTCCTCACTGCGAAAGCCGACCCAATGCACCGTGCAACCCAGTTCACGGAAGATCCGTTCAGCATGTCGGGTCTTGGCCAGCACCCCATCAAGACGCGACAGCCAAGGCCGGTCCTCGTCAGCAAACCATTCCGGATTAGGTAGCAGGAGGTTACGATCGGCCTCGGCAAAGTACTCGGGACGAATCCGTTCGACCATCAGATTGAAGTCGAAATGCTCGCTCCGACCGATGCTGTGTCGCGCCCAGTGTGCCAGTCGCACACCAAACGGCCGTAGCCATTTACGCAGCTTGCCACGACGCAATGCGGTGATGCTTACCCCATGACCGCACTCCTGCAACGCCGCGGCCAACAGACTCAGGTCGCGAGACAGCCCCCAACCGTTATCGCGGGCAATGATCTGGACGGTCTTCATGAATGCGGCCTCACCTTCATAGCGGAGCTAGAGTTGTAGGACTTGATGAAAATCGGTTGAGGGGGGATTAAATTGCAGCAACTTTCAGCCTTTATCGTAAAATAACAGTCACTATTCGACTCACAAATCCCTGAAACTATCCTTGAATTTCCACTCACTTCGCGACGATCCTTCAAACCTGACCGGCCCCCAGGATGGTAACCAAGACAGATTACCAAGCCACGCTTTAATCAGTCCGCTTGCTGAGTCGGGCATAGTACATGCCATCCAGATCCGCTTCGCCCGGCAACAGCTGCCACCCCGGACCGGCTGAACGTCCCGCCGGAAGGCTAAAGTGCTCGACAACTGCATCGACATGGGTGTCAACAAATGTTTGCACCACATGTTGATTTTCCGCACGCAGGATTGAACAAGTGGCATACAGCAACCTTCCACCCGGCACCAGCAACGGCCACAGGGCTGCAAGCAGCTTATGCTGGACGGCAACGAGGGCCTCCAGGTCACGCTCGCGACGATGTAATTTAATGTCGGGATGTCGACGGATCACCCCACTAGCCGAGCACGGTGCATCGAGCAGGATGCGATCGAAGGCCTCGCCATCCCACCAGCTGGCTGGTGCCGTGGCATCGCCGAGGCACACGACCGCGGGTAGGCCGAGCCGGTGCTGATTCTCGCGAATGCGTTCGGCCCGGGAGGCTTCACGCTCGACGGCAAGTAAATGCAGATCGTTACGCTCAAGCAGGTGGCAACTCTTGCCACCGGGTGCGGCACAGGCATCGAGCACCCGCATGCCTGATGCGCAAGAAAGTAAATCTACAGCAATTTGTGCGGCCCCATCCTGCACCGAGAAATGGCCTTCGACAAAACCAGGCAAAGCGGTAATATCCCGGTTGCGATCCAAGATCAGGGCATCTGCCAGCCATGGATGCGGCCCACTGGCAACCCCTGTCTGAGCCAGCCTGGCCTGCAGTCCCTCACGGGTTTGTCGGCGCCGGTTGACCCGCAACATCAAGGGCGCCAACCGGTTGCTCGCTGCCAACACCGCAGCACTCAGATCCGGCCAGTCCCGGCCCACAGCATCGATCAACCAGCTAGGGAAAGCATGTTGGGTTGGGGACACGGCGTCCAGGCTCTGCAGACGCTCGCTCCGTTCCCGTAACCAGCGACGCAGCACTGCATTGACCAACCCAGCAAACCGGGGACGCTGCAGAGCACGCACGGCCTCGACACTACTAGCCACCACGGCATACTCAGCTATACCCATCACCTCCCGCTGCACCAGGCCCAAGACCAACAAGGCATGCACCTCGGGCTGGCGCTCGCGCAATGGCTGTTTGAGCAAGTCATCCAGGGCGGGATCAAAGCGCAGCCACCAGCGCGATCCTTCATTGAGCAGGGCCGTGAACAGGGCTCGATCACGCGCTGCAGCAATCTTGCCCACATGGCGTGCCGACACTTCGCGTAGCGATTCACCTCGCAAGGCAATGCGCGCCAAAGCCCGCGCCGCCAGGGCTCGCACCGGCATCATCGGTGACGCAACTCGGGGCGGGCGTTAAGGAAATCACCTACGGCCAGGGGCCGGCCCCCGGCACGCTGCACTTCCAGCAGGCGCAAGGCTCCGCTGCCGGTGCTGACGTCGATCCCTTGGGCGTTGGCGGCAAGTACCTGTCCGGGAGACTCCGTAGCTGCTGCCGGTACCGCCACAGCCCGCCAGATACGCAGGCGCTCAGCAGCAATCACCGCCTCACATACCGGCCACGGGTTGAACGCGCGAACCTGTCGCGCCAGTTCCTCGGCAGAGCGGTTCCAATCCAGTCCGGCCTCGGTCTTTTGCAGTTTGCGGGCGTAGCTCACCCCTGCTGCGGATTGCACCTGGGGGACCGGAGGTTCACCCCGTAGCCATGCGCTCAACCCCTCAGTCAACACGGTTGCGGCCAGCTTTGCCAGTCGATCATGCAGGCGGCCAGCGGTTTCCTCAGCCTCGATAGCCGTACTGTGGTGCAGCAATACCGGACCGGTATCGAGATCGGTTTCCATCTGCATCAAACAGACGCCGGTCTGCTGATCGCCGGCAAGGATAGCGCGCTGAATCGGTGCCGCCCCACGCCAGCGGGGCAGCAGTGAAGCATGTACATTCCAGCAACCGAATTGGGGAATCGCCAGCACTTCCGGCGGCAGAATAAGCCCATAGGCCACCACCACCAGCAGGTCGGGGGCGAACTCGCGCAGCCGTTGCTGAACTGCTGTATCGCGCAAGCTGGTCGGTTGCTCGACCGGTACATCCAGCGTCTGCGCCAACTGCTTGACGGGGCCTAGTTGCAGCCGCCGGCCCCGACCGGCTACTCGATCGGGTTGGGTGTATACGCCCAGCAACTGCGCAGCACTGTCATGACAGGCTTGCAGACAGGGCAGGGCAAAACTCGGCGTCCCAGCAAACACCAGGCGCAAGGCAGCTTGATGCATGGCTCAGGTACCGACAGCGAGGCGTCGCTGTTTGTCGAGCTTGCGGCGGATCATGTCCCGCTTAAGTGTCGAAAGATAATCGACAAATAGTTTTCCATTCAAATGATCGATTTCATGCTGGATGCAGACGGCATTCATCTCCTCTGCTTCTAATATCCATGACTTGCCCTTGATATCCTGCGCCTCGACGACGATATGTTCCGCCCGTTCAACGTCGGCGAAAATACCCGGTACTGACAAACAGCCTTCCTGACTAATCTGCGTCCCAGATTGCTCCCGGATCAGCGGATTGATCAGGGTGAGAGGGGTATCGTGATCTTCGCTCACATCAGCAATCAATAGTCGTTGGTGTACATTCACCTGGGTTGCAGCAAGACCAATACCCGGTGCGTCATACATGGTCTCGTACATATCTTCGATTAGGCGGGCGAGCGGGGCATCAAAAACCTCCACCAGCTTGGCGACAGTACGTAACCGGGAATCTGGAAACTCCAGAATTTCTAGTTTGGCCATGCCTGCACTCCGGAGGGACGTTCCCATTTAGGCTACCTACCACACAAACATGAGGATATAAGTGTCATTGTAAACCCATGCGCTACCCTACATATTCCCCCAACACCCTACTGTTAGTTTAAAAAAGTTCCAGTGACAAGCATTGTCGCCGTCATAGGGCTGGGCTACACTCTTAAAAACCTCGGGGGATCGGGGAATTACTTGTTATGCTTAAGAATTCACTTGTACTTGTTGCCGGACTAGCCGTTGCCTTCGCGGTATGGGCCGTTGGCAGCAATCTGTTACGCCAAAATCACCCGGATACCTACATCGTGCGCAAAGGTGACACGCTGTGGAGTATTTCGGCCCTATTTTTGAAAAAACCATGGCTTTGGCCCGAGATTTGGCAAGCGAATCCACAAGTGAAAAACCCCCATCTGATCTACCCGGGGGACCTGCTGAGCCTCGATTACCTGGGTAGTGGACAACCGATCATTGTGCTCAAGCCCAGAGCGGCCGTCACCCCGCTTAGATCAGCCATTCCCACGATCCCGCTGGCAGATATCCAGACCTATCTGCAGGATCTACGAGTTTTCCCGGATCGGCAAACCCTGACCCAAACACCCTATGTAGTCGGCTTCGAAAACAACCAGATGCTCGGAGTGCCTGGACAATTTGTTTATGTCATGAACCTTAAGGCCCGCCCTGGGGAGCGCTTCGCGGTGGTTCGACCCACCCATGTCTTCACGACATTCAATATAGCCACCGGCAGCCGTGACCAGATTGCCCAAGCACTGGACAATAACGTTGATCTATACAACGGGCCGTGGCATCGCAACACCATTGGTGACGGTTTTCTCGGCCGAGGCCATACCTTGGGTTATGAGGTTCAAGTAATTGGTACCATTGAGGCACTGCGCGGCAATAACCCGACCACGACCCTATTGCGTTCTTCAACTATGGAGATTCGCAAAGGTGACCGCATCCTGCCACTTGATACCAAGCCTTACGATGCCAACTACTATCCGCACCCCCCCAAGACCTTGCCTCCGAACATGCGGGTGATTGCCTTCACTAACGCCATGAATGCGGTGGGCTCCAAGCAGGTTGTAGCCCTTTCTGCGGGTTCCGCCGAGGGGGTCAACAATGGCCAGACCTATGCCATCTACCAGCCGGGGGAGCGCATCATTGATGAGGTGGCCTCATCCGGGCTCGACCATACCTTCAGCCAAAAAGTCAAACTTCCCGCTGAGTTCATCGGCCACGTCATGGTATTCCGTACCTTTGACCATGTCAGCTATGGTTTGATCATGGACTCGCAAGCCCCGGTGCACCGAGGCGATATGCTGCGTTTGCCTGGTTGACGCTGTCAGCCATCGCTTACACAACGACGCGGCCCCGGCCGGGTCGTTTTTTTTGCACACTGAGTCCATGCGGTATTCCTACTCACGCACCGAAGCCTGGCTGATCCTACTGCGCACCCCACACCTGGGGAGCGTTCGCATCCGTGCCCTGCTGGAGCGCTATGGCAGCATCCAGACGTGTATCGATGCTTTGCGCGCTCAACCCCCACCGGGCTTGCCACATCCAGCCCTAGCTTGGCTGCGCTGCCCGGATCAGCGGCTCATTGATTCCGACTTGGCTTGGATCGAGCAGGACAATCATCGCCTGCTGAGTTACGACGAAGAAGACTTCCCGCCCCAGTTAAATGTTTGCGCCGGCTCTCCACCGGCACTGTTCGTGGTCGGTGATACGACACGCTTATTGTACCCGCAAGTCGCCATCGTCGGGGCTCGGGCGGCGAGTCCGGAAGGCTTGGCCAACGCCCATAATTTCGCCTCCGCGCTCGCTGCCGCAGGCTTTGTAGTCTCCAGCGGTCTGGCAACAGGCATCGATGCGGCCGCCCATACGGCGGCATTAGCCTACAAGACGGGGACGATCGCGGTCATGGGCACCGGTCCAGACCGAATCTATCCCCGGCACCACTGTAAGCTCGCCGCTCGCATCGCCGAAACGGGCTCCCTGGTCACTGCATTTCCTCCAGGCACCCCCGCGCGAGCCACGCATTTTCCACAGCGCAATCGGGTTCTGGCGGGACTGGCCCTGGGCACGCTGGTGATCGAAGCCGGAGATCGTTCCGGGGCTCTGATCAGTGCTCGGGCTAGTGGCGATTTCGGGCGCGAAGTTTTTGCCTTACCGGGTTCCATCCATCACCCGCTCGCCCGAGGCTGTCACCGGCTGATTCGTAGCGGTGCGCAGCTGGTCGAAGAACCCGGCGAAGTGGTACAGGGTTTGAGTGTGGCGGCCCGATTTCTGGGTATCCATCTCAGTGAGCAGTTACAGACATTGTGTAAATCTTCCGTAAGCCAGCGCCAAGTACCACCGGACAACCCGGATAACCTCCCGCTGCTCGAGGCATTAGGTCCTACCCCCTTGGCCCTGGATGTGCTCAGTCAGCGCTGCGGGCTTTCTATTTCCAGCCTTTCCAGCCGTCTAGTTCTACTGGAGCTAGACGGTCGGGTGGCCCGCCTGACGGGCGGTCTCTGGCAACGTCTTCCCGGGTAAACTTCCGGGGCAGTTCCGTATCTGGAGTTATTCTTGAGCGACGCCCTCCCCTCTTTCACCCATCCGCGCCCTTTAGTGGTGCGCTGCGGCGCAGTCGGCGACATGGTGCTGCTGACCCCCCTGTTGGCGTTACTGCAACGTCGCTACGGCGTCGCCCCCGATGTACTGGCCTCCGGAGCATGGACTCCGGAACTCTATGCAGGGCACCCCCACGTGGGATCAATATTTCTGCTTGGCAGCCGCCGCCGCCCATATTGGAGTGACCCACGCCAGTGGTCCATCAGCACCGCGTTACAACAACGCCGTCCCGGACCAGTATTTTTGTGTGACGAACGGGCTGTTGTACAAATCCGCAGGATCCTGGCGCACGGTGGCATCCGTGAGCGCGACCTGCTCTGGGTGGGGGATTGCCATGATACTTGGCGCCCCCACTGGATAGATCGCTGGCTGGCCTTCGGTGCTCAATCCCCAGTCCCCTGGCCGGCTCCAGACGCCGCCGTCGAGGCCCGACCCATCCTGACCGTTTCAGCCGCCGCCCAAGTGGATCTGCGGCGTTGGCTGCAAGCGCACGGATTGACTGGAAAACGCCTGATACTCCTACAACCCGGTAGTAAGCGCACTCTAAAACGAGGCCGGCGGGGCCTGCTCGGTAACGATAAGGCCTGGCCGGTCGAACGCTGGGTCGAAACCATGCAGGGGATGGCCTCGAGCTGTCCGGATGCCGCTCTGCTGCTAACCGGAGCCCCCTCCGAGCAAGCTATGCTGCGCCATCTGCAACGGGCCTCACAATTATCACAGGTCTACGCGGTGGCCTCTACCATGACCATATCGCGCCTGCTGGCACTGTGTGCCAATGCCTCGGGCATGCTAGCGGTCGACACCGGCCCCGCCCACATGGCCGCAGCACTGGGCTGTCCGCTAATCGTGTTGTACGGGTCTTCGTCACCCTCGACATGGCTGCCGAGAGGACCAGAAAACACCCCGATCATCCCCTTGGGGGGCCCTGAAAACGGTTGCCTCCGGGTCACAGATATTCCGACCCAAACAGTTCTCGAGACCTGGAATACTCTTCCATTACGCGGCAAACCTGCAACAATCTGCACAGGCATGGCTTGACATAAGCCATAGCCATGCCTCCAACTAGGCGCCTACCGGACTGGGCAGAAGGTCGTGAGGTGAGTAAAAAATTGCGGCCGATTTTTTGATATTTTTAGGCGCACGGTGATTCCATTTAATGATCAAGACCGAAATCATGAACCGATCCCCCCCCCGTAGTCCCTTCGCAAGTCCGACAAGCTCCTGGAAAAGGCCGGAGTGCTGAACGAGTACCCGACCCCCCTTTTTTTACGGCAAACGAAACCACGCATGGCCAATAATCTGCTTATCGTCGAGTCACCCGCCAAGGCAAAAACGATCAACAAATATCTGGGCGAGGACTTCGAGGTTCTGGCTTCCTATGGTCACGTACGTGACCTGCTGCCGAAAGAGGGGGCCGTCGATACCGAGCATGACTTTGCGATGCACTACGTACTGATTGACAAGAACCAGAAGCACGTTACCGCCATCGCCCGGGCCGCCCGCAAGGCCAAGGCCATTTACCTCGCCACCGATCTGGATCGCGAAGGCGAGGCGATTTCGTGGCATGTGCTCGAAGTGCTGGAAAAGAAAAAAGCTCTCAAAGGCATAGCCGTTGAACGCGTGGTGTTT
>CAJXGK010000078.1 GCA_913053815.1 uncultured Rhodanobacteraceae bacterium | reverse complement strand
CAACCTGCCATCTCGCTCGGACTGTGTGTCGGCGGGCCGAACGCGAACTGGTGGCGCTGCACCGAGTGGACCCAGTTCGCCCCCAGACCCTGCGCTATCTCAACCGGCTTGCCGATCTGCTTTTTGTCCTGGCCCGGGTATTGGCCCGACAGCAGGGCCACGGCGAAGTGTTGTGGCAACATCAGCGACGAGGTAAAAACTGACGATCCAGCTAACGACCCGTAACCGGGTCTGCTGCCCATACCCAAAAGTCCCATGCTGTTAAACTGATGTGGTAACGCAACCCGGTCGCTGTCGGCCCATCTGCCAAGACCTGTCCAAGATGCGAGGGGAGGACAGCTCAACATACTTCGAGCCGCTGCAGGCTATGACTGCAATCTTCGCGTTCCTCAATGCACTCTGACCGCAGCCTCACCGGGAACGCCCAGCCCCTGCTCGGCCTATCTGCTGACAGCACGAAGCCGGGTCTGCCAATGAAAAGAGTCGGCATCCCGGGCGTAGACCCAAGCTCCAGCCTGGGGTCGTTGATAAGCATGGCACCGCTCTGCGGTGACCCCGGGTTCAAGAGGGTGAATATTTCGCCCCCACAAGGGTAAAAGGTGAGTTTTCGTTAGTCGGCCGTTTAATAAACGGCATCTTGATAGCGGCTGGCTGATACCCCACAGACCGCTCAGTATTAAGTAAGCCCCACACGCCATTGCCGGGAACCTGAGGTAGCATTGCGTAGGCGTGATTACCGCTTTCTGTTAGCTTAGCGCCGTTTGCCTTGAGAATCCTTCGTGTCGCGTCTGCATTCGCTCACCCCAACTCGATGGTTGCTGCGCCTAGCCATGGCGCTGGTCTATGGATCCGCGGGCGCAGCCGCAATCCACCCGGTCCAGGCTTGTCCGCTGGGGGCGTTTTCGTGCCCACCGCCACGTTTCGACTACAGCCTGTGCCGGCCCAATGCCTTATTCAAGTTCTACGTGCCCGGTCTTGCCAAGAACCGCAGCCAGCGCCAGCCGTCTGCGATCAACGCCTACGCCCGACAGATTCTCAGTGCCAACCGTAAGACCTATACCCTGCTCGGCGATGTGCGTCTGCAACGCGCCGATCAATTGCTGCATGCCCAACGCATCGACTATACCCTGGCCAGCACCGCCTATCAGGCCACCGGCGATGTGCGCTATCAGGATCGGGGACTGCTGTTGCAAGCCCGCAGCATTGACGGTACCAATAAGCCGGAACATGCGGTGGCGCGTACGGTGCGTTACCAGCTATTGCAAGCCCGCGGCAACGGCACCGCAGCGCAAGCCAACATCCTTGATGCCAAGCACAGCCGCTACACCGCTGCTACATTCAGTACTTGTGCGCCCCAGAAGCGGATGTGGGAGATCGAGGCGGATACCATCCACATCAACCAGAACACCGGCATCGGTACGGCTCGTAACGTAACTATGCGCGTGCATGATGTGCCCTTTCTGTGGCTTCCATGGATGCGCTTCCCGATCTATGGCCAACGCCTGAGTGGTTTTCTCTCGCCCAGTTTCGGTGGATCCAGTCAAAGCGGCAGTTATATCCGGGTACCCTATTACCTGAATCTCGCCCCCAATTATGACGCCACCCTTACTCCCACAATCTACAGCCGGCGCGGCCTGTTGCTCGGTACGGAATTTCGCTATCTACTGGGTTCCAGCAAGGGCCGGTTCAACTTCGATTTAATGCCTACCGACCGGCTAAGTGAACGCCAGCGTTGGCATCTACGTTTCGCTGACCATACCGCACTGGGCCCCAACTGGAGCTTTGACAGCCACCTCAACCGGGTTAGCGATGCCCGGTACTTTGAGGATTTCGGCAACAGCCTCAATTTCTCGGCAATCAGCCTACTCGGCTCTAATGCCTATCTGCATGGCTCAGGCCGATGGTGGAACGCGGCTATCGGTGCCGACGCCTACCAGCTGACCGACCCGACCTTATCACCAAGCGTGCAACCATACACCCGCCTGCCACGCGCCACGTTCTCGGCCAACCTACCTATCGGCCAGATCATGCAGATTGGGCTTAATAGCGAAGCCGTAGCCTTTCGCAAAAGCCATGCACTGAACGGCCGGCGAGTCGATCTGTATCCTTATTTCAGCATGCCCATCCAGGGCGCTGCCTGGTTCCTGCGCCCCCAGATCGGCTACCGATTCACCCGCTATTGGCTCGACCGTGCCAGCGATGCCCACCCCGACCGGGCTTTACCCATCGTACAGCTTGACTCCGGCCTGGTATTCGACCGCCAGGTCAAGCTGTTCGGACAGGCGTATACGCAAACCCTAGAACCCCGGGCCTATTACCTGTATGTCCCTTACCGCAACCAGAACAATCTACCGATTTTCGATACCCAGCCACTGACCTTCGATTACTGGACCCTGTTCAGCAGCAATCAGTACAGCGGAGCTGACCGGCAGATCGATGCCAACAACCTGACTCTTACTCTAACCAGCCGGCTGATTGATGCCGGAGGCGTGACCCGCCTGTCGGCCAGTATTGGTCAGATCCGTTACTTCACCGCACCACGGGTGCAGCTGCCGAGACGGACGATCGTCGACCCGGCCGGGTCAAATTATGTAGGAATTCTCAATCTGACCTTATCGCCCCACTGGCGTCTCACACTCGCCCAGCAATACGACCCCTTTGCCCATCGCACTACGGTTTCCAGCGTCAACCTACAAGCACGCATCGGCAGCGACGGGGTACTTAACATGGCCTACCGCTACCGTCGCCGCTTACTTGATCAGTACGATATTTCAACCTACTGGCCGATACGTCCAGGGTGGGGGTTGGTAGGCCGCTGGAATTATTCCGTTCGTGATCAGAAAACCCTGGAAGCCTTCGCCGGACTGCAGTGGGACAATTGCTGCATGGTAATTCGTACCGTCATACGCCACTATGTTCGTGATTTTCAGGGCCGCACCACCAATGCCGTCATGCTTGAAGTCGAGTTCAAGGGCCTCGGCTCAATCGGACGGAAAAGTGGTACATTCCTGGAGCGTGCTATTCTTGGCTATCCTTGATAGCCGCCGTATACCGACCCGTCGCAGGATCTCCATGAAGCGAATTACCGCCCTTTTTGTGCTGGCGCTCTTCTTATGTCTGCCGTATGTCAGTCATGCCCAGTTGTTGCAGCCCATTCAGCCCCTAGATCGCATTGCTGCCGTGGTCAATGACGGCGTGGTTTTACAAAGCAAGCTTGACCGAACTCTGGCCCAAGTTCTGCATCAATATGTCACTCATCCCCAACAACTCCCTCCCAAGCCCATTCTAGAACGTCAGGTGCTTGAACGCCTGATCCTGATGAAACTTCAGGTCCAACGTGCCCATACCAACGGCATCCGCGTTTCTGATCAGGAACTGAATGTAGCGCTGCGTAATGTGGCCACGCGAAACCGTATGACTCTGGCCCAACTACAACAGGCTATCACCCGACAGGGGGGTAGTTTCACTGCCTTTCAACATGAAGTAGGCAACCAGATTCTGGTTCAGAAGCTGCGTGACAGCGTTTTGAAAGGTTCGGTTCAAGTCAGCCAGACCGAGGTCAACAATCTGCTTGCCAGCCCGCTGTCCAAAGCCGGTGAGGTGAAGCTTGGACAAATCCTGATTGCTACTCCGGAAGGGGCCCATCCCAACCAGGTCAGCGCGGCCAAGAACAAAGCTGAGAAAGTAGAACAGGCTCTAGCCGCTGGTATGGACTTCAATGCCGCCGCTGTACAGTATTCTCAAGCGCAGAACGCCTTGGAAGGCGGTAGTGTCAACTGGCGCCGGATTGACGAGCTGCCGACAACCCTGGCGGGCATCGTGTTAAAGATGAAGCCCGGACAGATCACGGCTCCGTTGCGCTCACCTGAAGGGTTCTACATTCTCAAAGTTGAGAGCAAGCGTCCTACTCCCAAGACCATCGTCACCGAGTATCACGCCCGCAACATTCTCATCCGCACCACCCTGCTGATTAACAGCGCCCAGGCCCAGACCAAGCTTGCCAAGCTGCGCCTAAAGATTATTGCCGGCAAGGTAAAATTCGCCCAAGCCGCAAAGACAGATTCCAATGACGAGACGACCGCCAACCTGGGGGGGGATATGGGTTGGTTTGCCCCTAAGAAATGGGGGTCAGTAATTGCCAAGGCATTACCCAAGCTCCAAGACGGCGGGATTTCCCTACCCTTACGAGTTCCCAACGGCTGGCTGATCGTACAACGCTTAGGTAGCCGTCAGGCCAATATCACCACAAAGGTCCGGCGCGAGCAGGCTCGCCGGGCCATTGCCACCCGTAAAGCCGAGGAATCCTATCGGAACTTTCTGCGTAATCTGCGGACCCAGGCCTATATCCGCATCCTCGATGCGTCGCTCAAGGCTCCCGTAAAGGCCTCCTGAAGTGTCCGCCATGCGGAGGCCAAGGCTGCTTCTGACGCCGGGTGAGCCGGCTGGGATCGGCCCGGAATTGGCTTGTCGTCTGGCCATGCAGGAGCATGCCGCCGATATCGTGGCCATTGCTGACCCCGAACTGCTTTCGAGAACCGCTGCACAACTAGGACTCACCCTGCAGATTGAGCCTTTCGATACCACCTGGACACAGTCCTCCAGGCCTGGTCATTTGCAAGTACTCGCCGAACCCTTATGCCAACTGGAAGTCCCCGGCCACCCCACTCCGGACAATGCTCCTTACGTACTAAACTGCCTGCAACAGGCCAGCTACTTGTGCCTCAACGGGCACGCCGACGGTCTGGTTACCGGCCCCTTGCAGAAGGCCAGCATCAACGCCGCCGGGATCGCCTTCAGCGGGCATACCGAGTATCTTGCCTCACGAGCCGCTGTCCCGGTGTTGATGCTGCTTGCCGCCCCCCAGTTGCGAGTCGCTCTGGCTACCACCCACCTACCTCTTGCCCAGGTTGTGGCAGCCATCACCACCCAGCGGCTGCGTGAGAAACTGTTGATCCTGAATACCTCACTGCAAGATGATTTTGGTCTTCCCGAACCTCGCATTGCCGTCCTCGGACTGAATCCGCACGCCGGAGAAGATGGCCATCTGGGCAAACAGGAAATTGAAATCATTACCCCGGTTCTCGATGCGCTGCGCAGCCAGGGTCTGCATCTGCTCGGGCCGTTACCGGCTGATACCGCCTTCATTCCCGCTATGCGCAAGCATTACGATGCGGTATTGGCCATGTACCATGACCAGGCCCTGCCGGTACTCAAGGCCGAGGCCTTCGATACAGCGGTCAACATTACCCTGGGTCTGCCCTATGTCCGCACTTCGGTCGATCATGGCACGGCACTGGATTTGGCGGGTCAGGGTTGCGCCGATCTAAGTAGTCTATTAGCCGCCTGTGACACTGCGATAACCATGGTGATACGACGCCTTCAGTACAGGCCATGAGCGCCTTGCCTTCCCAACACCGCCCCAAGAAACGTTACGGCCAGCACTTTCTACACCAAACGGACATTGTTCACCGTATTATCACGGCCATCAACCCACAACCCGGTGACACGGTGCTGGAAATCGGCCCCGGTGAGGGCGTACTCACGCTACCGCTACTGGAGCGCTGCGCAACCCTCACGGTTATTGAACTGGACACAGATCTGATTGAGCCACTGCGCCGTCGAGCCCACGGCCATGGCTTACTAAAGATTATCCATGGTGATGTATTGCAAACCGATCTGGGCGAACTGGCTGCCGGTCGTCCATTACGAATCGTCGGCAATCTTCCCTATTACATCTCCAGCCCGATTTTGTTCCACAGTTTGCGGTATGCCGCATGCATTCAGGACATGCACTTCATGCTGCAGCGCGAAGTCGTCGAGCGCATGGCGGCCTCCCCAGGTGGCAAGGAGTACGGGCGTCTCAGTGTCATGCTGCAGCTAGTCTGCCGGGTCGAACCGTTGTTCCAGGTCCCGGCAAACGCTTTTCGCCCTCCTCCCAAGGTGGAATCAGCGATGGTACGCTTAATTCCAGAACGTGCCAGCGGACTCGATGGAGTCGACTTAGCGAGACTGGAACATATCGTCCGAGCCGGATTCTCACAACGCCGCAAAATCCTGGCCAATGCGCTGCGTGGCCTGCTCGATGCTGAAGCTATTCGAGCCCTTGGCCTACGTCCCGAGGCCCGGGCTGAAACCCTGTCTCCGGCTGAGTTCATCCGTCTAGCCCAGTTGTCTTGATGCAATGCCCCACCCATTCATGCCGCGGCAGCCAACCGATTGTCCACCTTTCCGGGAACTGGGCACGGGACCAGCGAGCTCAAACGGTTACCGAACTGTAAGCATCCAGCAGCCGGTGACACGCGGAGGCTTGCCGCAGATGCCAACCCTGGCCCACAATCTAAGCATGATTAGATCTACGATATACGAGTTCAGCGTGCGGCCCGCATTCCAATACCTTGCCAACGCAAGCGTAACAAGGGCTGACCGTTACCTATTCCTCTACCCCAACAGGACTCAGAGTTCAAATCAGCCCCGCCTACCGCACAGCACCCGGTCATACCTCGCCCCGAGTCGTAGCTTGGAATACCCCGGCGGGGCCACTCTTAAAACCCGCCTCGGTACCGGCCCCCGGTACGACGTAGGCTATGCCATACTGGTCGATAATGGAGCCCGATTGACAGCGGATACCCCCGCCTTGACTCTGACCATACCCTGCGTGCTGCACTGATGGCCATTTATGCTATCGGCGATGTACAAGGCTGCTATCCCGAACTCTCGCGTCTGCTGGATTTCATAAACTTTGACCCAGCGGTCGATCACTTGTGGTTTTGCGGTGATCTGGTCAACCGCGGTGGCGAGTCATTGCAGACTCTTCGCCTTATTCACAACTTACGTGAAAACTGTGTAATTACTCTCGGCAACCATGACCTGAGCCTGCTGGCCGTAGCCGAAAGGCCGGAGCAGGCCCAAGCACGGATCAACCCTGATTTACGCAAGGTACTTTTTGCCGAGGACCGCAAGGTTCTGCTTGACTGGTTACGCAGACAGAAACTATTGCATCATGATCCCGCCAACGGCTACACCTTGATACATGCCGGCCTGGCTCCACAGTGGGGACTCAAGCAAGCCCAACGCTCGGCAAGTGAGGTCGAACGCGAACTGCTAGGTCCAAGATACCAGCGTCTCATGAAATACTTGTTCGGTAATGTGCCCCCTGCTTGGCATCCACGTCTGCGTGGACTGGACCGTGTTCGCGCCAGTATCAACATATTCACTCGCATGCGTTACTGTGATGTGCACGGTCGCATTGATTTCGACAGCAAAGGGCGACCCGGAACCCAGCCCGCCGGTCGCTACCCATGGTTTGAGGTCCCGGGTATGGTGCGCCGACAGACCCGTATCATTTGCGGGCATTGGTCGGGTCTGGGGTTGTTTCGTGGTTTGAATATTTATGCTATCGATACCGCCGAACCGAACCGGCGGCGGCGCTCCGAAGACGAGGACTGAAATCAGACAGTCCGGACCTTCGCCCAAACCGGGTGGGGGTGATTGGCGCGGAGAACGCAACCCAGCCATCAAGCCGCGTCGCCCATTTATAGAGCTACCCTTGGCTACGCATTCAGCTCAAGCGACCATGACAATGCTTGTACTTCTTGCCTGATCCACACGGGCAAGGCTCATTCCGGCCGATCTTTGGCCCCTCTCTCACTACCGTCGTCGGTGCGGCGATTACCCTTTCCTCGGCTTCGGCACCCTGGCCATCTTCGGCAATATCGGCATAACCACTGGTCTCTGGATGCATAAACTCCAGCG
>CAJXGK010000077.1 GCA_913053815.1 uncultured Rhodanobacteraceae bacterium | reverse complement strand
TTTCGCAAGACCAAAATCTACAGCACTGAGTCACACTGTCTTTTCGTCAGTGCTGGGTCGGCTGGTGATGCAAGTAACTTGCAAAATGTACGCAATCTGCATGTCATAGCCAACGAGTTTTACGATTGTGCAGGTGATGCCATCCAATTTTGGCCTAAAGATAAGGTAAAGCCTACTGGTGATGTTGCTGGTTTGGTGGTCGACGACAACGACTTCTATGTGACACCTGCGATGTATACGGATTGCAAAGGTAATCTGGACAACGGATCCTCCGGCGGTCACTGCTCGTGCTCAGAGAACGCCATGGATTTTAAGGTTGGAGTGAAATCCTCCTCGCCGGCAAGTGCCGATGTGGTGAAGGTAACTCGCAACCGGATATGGGGTTACCGGCGCGCGGACGGTACCGCCGGCGGTGCCTGCCCGAACTTGCACGATTTCGGCTACGTCATGAATTTTCACCAGACCGAGTCGGATTTTGTGGATGTGGACCAGAATCTGATCTTTGATACCTCCAACGGGATACTGACGAACGGCGGCGCGGACAACCTGAACATTACTGGCAACATCTTCTATAATGTGTCGCAGGATCGCGGAGGTCCACGAAGCGGCGCAGTGCGTGCTGTCTTTGAACTCGGCGGAACAACTGGCACGATCAAGCGCAACATAATCGTGGGTGGAGACAGATACCTCCTCGCAGGTGGAAACGCGGTGTTTAGCGTGTCCGATAATTACTTTATCAATGCCGGCGACTGGAGAGTATTTAATGGCGGAAAGTTATCATCCGCTTCTAGTTTCAGTGGCAACTACTACTACAATACGGCACCGTACGACGGCTCAGGTGACATAAAGAACAATACAGTCTCATCCGTCTCGGACGGTATTGCTAGTGCATACTGCACGAAGATCAAGAGGTTGACCAACCCGACGGTTATGTGCGTTCCAAATGCTGGTATATCGGAGATTGTGGGCAATTCGCCTCCTATGCCCCCGAGTTTTTTTTAGGGATCGGTGAGGCCATAGTAGTCAGCCGTTATGGGCATTGCTGTGGGATAGGGCGGGGCGGCGGCGCCAGCGACGAGAAGCAATTACCCGAGGAAACCGGTGCGCCATGATTCCTGGATTGCAGGTTGGTCGCCGCCGCTCGGTATAGTCTGCGCAGCCATGGTAGTGTATCATTGTCAGGAGAGCGAGGCCCCACGCTGAGCCGCGATATAATTATGTGGCAAGAATAATGCCTTACATCTCCACCTCCGTGCTGTCGCTGACCCCGATTTTTCACCGCCCCCCCGACACGGAGGAGCTGCGCGTCCTTATCGGAGACGTGGGATCTACGACCGTACTTAAGTGCCTCGACATGGAGCGTTCAGCTCAGGAGCTGGCAGCGGTCTTCGGTGCGTAGCGGGATCAAAGCTCTCGCCGTCCTGCCATACGACCATTCGCTTCGCTTTTTCCAATACCATCTGTGCGACCTGAACGTGTCGCGAAGACGGTTCGCTTTCGTAGCACCGTCGCCTCCGGTATGAGCCGGGCGGCGCGTATGGACATCGGATTGAATGCATTGCGTGCACCGCGACCGAACTTCCTGGCGCCAGTGATGGAGGTCGAAGAGCTGTTGCGCGGCGGCGGCATCGATTCCGACGCACGGGAGTATCACCTGCGTATCGCCGACCAGATCTGCAATGATGTGGTGGACGTTCATGGCGTCGGGCAGGCACAATTGAGGTATACATCCGGCAATTGGTACGACTACGAATCGAGGCTGATGGGGCTGCACCTCAATCGGCATGATTTCGTTCCCACTTTGGTGATCGCCAGTCTGGTAAGTGGTGAGAGCCGTTACCGCCATAAGCTCGTGGAGCTGTTCACCTACTGGAAACACAATTTCTCGGTAACACGGCTGCTTGCGTGCGACAAACCGATCGACGTAGCGATCCGTTTGTTGAATTGGCTTTGGTGTTTCCATTTTTTGCGCCCCGGAACGGATCTTGTTGACGCAGCTCTGCTGCGCATCGTGTATGCACAGGTCGAATCCATTCGGGTGCAGCTTAGCCCAGGCGGCAATCATTTGGTGCTGGAGGCTTTGGCATTGCAGGTCTATGGCACGCTGTTCGCAGATACGGACTACGGTCGGAAATGGCTGGATGTCGGTAGCACAAATCTGGCGCGGGAGAGCGAACGCCAAGTCGCAGTAGATGGTGTACATACGGAACAGTCGATGTTCTATCACCAGTTGGTCAGCACGCATTTTTTGAAAGCACAGCTGACCGCATCACGAAACGGGATGCTGGTTGGCGATGGCTTCGCCACCCGGCTCGCCGGCATGCTCGAATATATTCATCAGTCGATGAAGCCGGATTTGACGCACCCGATGCTGGGCGATGGAGACCAGATGTTGTCGGATGATCGGGAGCATTGGGAGGCCAAGGTCCTGCTTGCCGCGCGTAGCGTGTTGCTCGGGCGGCCGCTGTACCGGCCATTTCTGGCGTGCCTTAACGACACCGCCCTATGGTTCCTCGGGCTTGACGCAAACGCCGTTCCGAGCACGTCAGTTGAACCCGCTTCGGTGGCCTATCCGGACACCGGGCTGGTTGTGCTGCGCGGCCATGGTCACTACCTCTTGTTCGACGCGGCGCCTTTCGGTGATCCTGCCTACCCGCACCACGGTCATGCAGATGCCTTGAGCATAGAGCTGTGTCTGGACGGACGGTCCATTTTGATGGATCTTGGGGGATATGCCTATCGGGACGATTCCCTGCGGCGCTACTTTCGTGGAACCCGAGGGCACAACACGCTTGTGCTCGATGATACTGAGCAGTCGGAGACTCATGGGGTGTTCGGATATGGCCGGCTCGCGCGTACTCACCTGGTGCGACAGGTTGTGGGCGGTGAGTTGGAGGAAATTGAGGGGGAGCACTATGGGTTTCGTGGAATTACGCACCGGCGACAGGTCTTT
This sequence comes from uncultured Rhodanobacteraceae bacterium, assembly GCA_913053815.1. Lineage (GTDB taxonomy): Bacteria > Pseudomonadota > Gammaproteobacteria > Xanthomonadales > Rhodanobacteraceae > Metallibacterium. Next base: position 4,837 of record CAJXGK010000077.1, on the reverse strand, counting down.
TGGCGCGGCACCGAACAACCCTATCTCGTCGTCGCCGATCATCTGATCGGGGATGGCCGTCACGAAGTGGAATTGCTCTGGCACTTCTCTCCTGAACTCAGCGTGACCGTGGACGAGGGACCGGCACGCGTGGAAGGGGCGGCAGAACGTGTCCTGGTTTGGTCTTTCGGTTCCACGGTGAGCGAGCGCGTCGTTGCGTGTGGCGTCGAGGGGGAGCGGCCTCAGGGGTGGGTATCACTCAGCAGTGGCTCCGTGGTGCCGGCTCCGGTGTTGAGCGTCAGGATGCATGCCGATCTGCCTACTGTGGTATTTACCGTGATCGCACCCGAGCGGACAGGATTGGCTTGCGAGTATGATGCGGAGAAGGGCACGCTGCAACTTGGTGGCAACGTGGGGGAACGGTTCGTTTACGACCGGGAGGGTCGCGTGCGCACGGAGACAGTTACTCCAGTCGCGCCGGGGTCTGGACGATTGTGTACAATCACATGATGGGCAGGCTCCCGTCGGGAGCACACAGTGGGGGGAACCTTTGTTATCACATCGCTTGAAGTGGAATATCAGTCGCTGGTCGAACCTGCATGCGCAGGGACAGAAGCGGAACATATTTCTTTTTTCAACCGCGCGCAGTGGCTCCACATGGCTGATGGAGTTACTCGCCACCCAGCGTGGCATGAAGGTGGTGAACGAACCGTTGCTCATGACCCGTTTCGTCGGCAGGTCGACGCCCCTGCCGTCCTCCTGGGAGCTGCTGTTGCCCGGTCCACAACGTGAGCCGATGCTGGAACGATACTTCTCCGATCTGATCGCGAATCGACTTGGGGTGGGAGTCCCGATGCCGTTTTCTAAGAACCACCGCTGGTTTTCCAACCGATTATTGTTCAAGATCCAGCGTTGTTCGGACATGATGAACTGGTTTGAGCGCCGGTTCGATGGGAAGATCGTCTATTTGGTGCGGCATCCCATAGCCACCGCGATATCCCGTGAACGATATGGCCGGTTGGCACTGTTTCTGGACAACGAAGTGTTTTGTCACAGTTTTCTTAGCGATGAGCTGCGCGCCTACGGTCGCAGCATCGTTGCGACCGGGACCGAGCTGCAGAAGAAGGTGCTCGATTGGTGTTTGCAGAATCTTCCGCCGCTCAGATTCCTCGACCGCACGCGTTGGGTCTGCCTGACCTACGAGGATCTGGTGGCTCGGCCGGAGGATACGGTCTCATGGCTGGCCGAGACTCTCGAGCTCGAGCAACCGGAGCGGATACTGGAACGGATCGGTGCCCCTTCCAAAACCACGAACAAATCTGATGCTTCGACCCGAAGTCTTCTTCAGGGCATGGTGGATAAATCGGATCGTACGTATCTACTGGCTAAGTGGCGATCGAAGGTTGACGTGGATCAAGAGCGGGATGCCTTCAAAATCCTGGAACGCTTTGGCATCGACCTCTATCGTTGTGGCTGCGATGAACCGGTTTATGACCTTGGGCGTGCCGGGTCCGCCAACGGTGAAGTGATTAGGGGCTTAAGTTAGATGAGCATGACAAGCCGTCCAGTGAAAAAGGTATTTCTAGCGTGGAAGTCTGCCTGTACGCGCAGCCATAACCAGGCCCAGCATTTTGGTGCGCAGGAGATCTATATCTGGCCCTTTGCCGGACGCAAGTCCGTTGTGACCCTGCTTGCGCGCTATGCGGTTTCTTTTTTTACTACACTGCGGGTCTTACACCGCGTACGACCGGATGTGGTCTTCACGCTCAACCAGCCACCTTTCCTGATACTGGCAATATTCTTGTATACGCGACTAGTCGAGGGCGCGTATATCCTGGATTCTCACTCAGCTGCGTTCAACGACCGCAAGTGGGCTTGGTTTCGCCCCATGTACCGGTTCATTGCGGCGCGGGCACTGCTGAATATCAACACCAACACTTATCACCAGAAGTTGGTCGAGTCCTGGGGCGGGCGATCTTGCATCATCAGCGATGTTCCGATCGACCATGATCAGACGTATACGCCCATCGAAGTGGAGGAGCGCAGTGTCGCAGTGGTGCTGTCTTTCATGTTCGATGAACCGGTGCAGGCGATCTGGGATGCCGCGCGATTGACGCCAGATGTGCATTTCTATGTTACAGGAAACTACCGGAAGGCTGATGCTGAACTGCTTCAGAATACGCCCCAGAACATCCATCTTCTGGGATACGTATCTACGGAAGAGTACTTCAGGATGCTGATTTCGGTGAAGGGTGTCATGGTTTTGACCACCCGGGACCATACCATGCAAATGGGTGCCTACGAAGCAATGTCCCTTGAGCAGCCGATCATTACTTCGGACTGGGAGATTCTCCGAGAGAGTTTCGGGAACGGTGCGGTCTATGTGAACAACTCAGCGTCATCTATCTCCCAGGGTGTGCTGCAACTCATAGAAGAGCACGCCAAGTACCTAAGCGCCATAAAGACCCAACGACAGGTGCGTCGCGAGTACTTTGAACGAGTCCGGAAGGAGATCCTGGACCTCGTTGAAAGGGAGCGCCAGTGAGCCCCGCAGTCTTCCAGTCGGAGCCAGTGCAGCACCATGATGTGCTCCAGTTAGTACGCCCCCATTTATTACTTGGGGGGCGCAGAAAGGCTGCGGCGGTTGCGAGTAGCCTGAATTGAGCAAATCGACGACCCATATGCCTACCGTATTGATATACGTAAATCAGTTGCTTGGAAATTCGCAAACTTTTATCAAGAGCCACGTGGACAACTTGGTTCGTTACCAGGGGTATTACGTTGCCGGCAGGAGGGTGAATGGGCTAGCTATTGACGAGCGCCGGGTGTTCGCGGTGAATCAGGGAGGGATTTACGGCAGGTTCGCTGAAGCTCTGTTTCGCACCCTAGGTGTGTGTCCACGAATGTATCGTCTGGCGCGTCGGCTCGCCCCCGCCTTGATCCATGCGCACCACGGCACTTCCGGTCCCCCCGCGCTTGCAGTCGCACGCCGGTTGAATATTCCTTTGGTGGTCACTTTCCATGGTAAGGATGCGACCATGTCCGACCAGGAAGCAATGAGCAGCCATCAAGGCCGTGCCCTGGTGAACAAGAAATTAGCATTGATCGATGGCACCACAGTGTTCATTGCAGTTTCGGAGTTCATCCGCAGGAGTCTGGTCGAGAGAGGTTATCCCGCGGACAAGATCGTTGTGCACCACAATGGCATCGACACAGACTATTTTCGGCCGGATCCAGCCGTTGCCAGAGAAGACGTTGTGCTGTTTGTGGGGCGTTTCGCCGAGAAGAAGGGCTGCGAGTACCTGATCCGAGCAATGAGTAAGGTGCAGGCGACATTGCCGCACGCCGAACTGGTACTGATTGGTGACGGACCTCTACGGGCAATGCTCGAACGTCAGGCCACACAGGAACTCTGTCGTTTTCAGTTTCTCGGATTCCAGCCACCTAACGTGGTGCGAGAATGGCTAAATCGTGCCGCAGTGTTTGCAGCTCCGAGCGTTACCGCCAGCAATGGTGATAGCGAGGGATTGCCAACTGTGTTGCTGGAGGCTCAGGCAATGGAGTTGCCGGTGGTAGCAACTTACCACTCGGGTATCCCGGAGGGCGTGCAGGATGGCGTTACGGCGTTACTCAGCCAGGAGCGTGACTGGGAAACCCTTAGTGAGCAACTCACGCTCCTGTTGCGTGATCAGGAAGTGGCGAAGAAGTTCGGTGCCGCGGCACGCGAGTACATCTGCAGCGAGTTCGAACTTGGCCGACAGATCGAAGGGTTGGAGCAAATCTACAGTGACGCCATCCGCAGAGCATCAAGCATCACGCCGTGAGCGCGCCAGTAACTTGCAGTGTGATATATTCTTCAAATGGATCAAAAAAAAATAAGCTGGTACTGGAGCCGGTTGCGGCGAATGTCTGTTCCAGAGATCGGATACCGATTGAAAAAATTGCTGCACACCCGGCTGCAAAATTTGGGGCTGTTGACAGCCCGTAAGGTGCCGTTACCGGATTTGTCCCATGATGGGGTCGCTTTCGTACACAATGCGGTGACGGCAGACGCGCAGCGCTACTGCGAAGTGGCGGATGAGGCCCGCTGTTCGCGTTGGATGTGCGCGGACCCGGCCTGCCGTGGGACTGGAACCGCGACCCTTCGACGGGCGTGCGGGCGCGATTGTCTTTCGGCAAGCGCATCGATTATCGCGATGCCAAACGGGTCGGCGATATCAAGTACCTCTGGGAAATTAATCGGCATCTGCATCTGGCCACCCTGGCGCAGGCCTATTGCTTAACGCAGCAACGCATGTATCTGGATGCCATCGGCGAGCAATTGGAGTCCTGGTTCGAGCAGTGCCCTTACCTCGAGGGTCCCAACTGGACCAGTTCACTGGAGCTGGGCATCCGTCTGATCAACTGGAGCCTCGCCTGGCAATGGATCGGTGGTAAGTCATCGCCATTGTTCGACGGGCCACGCGGCGCGGCGCTGCGAACGCGCTGGCTCGAGTCGATCTATCAGCACGTTCATTTCATTCGCGGCTATTTCTCGCGCTACTCCTCTGCTAACAATCACCTGATCGGCGAGGTGGCCGGCATCTACATCGCCACCTGCACCTGGCCGTACTGGCAATCCTTCACGCTGTGGCGGCAGCAGGCGCAGGCAATTCTCGAACAGGAAGCCTTACTGCAGAATGCCCCAGACGGCGTGAATCGGGAGCAGGCGGTTTCCTATCAGCAGTTTGTTCTGGATTTCCTGGTCCTCGCGGGCCTTGCCGGGCGCGCTAATGGTGAGACATTCGCACCTGCTTATTGGGCCCGCATCGAGGCCATGATGGAATACCTGGCATCAATCATGGATATGGCCGGAAAC
>CAJXGK010000076.1 GCA_913053815.1 uncultured Rhodanobacteraceae bacterium | reverse complement strand
ACGACTGTGAGGTCGGGGCCAATACCACCATCGATCGCGGCACCCTGGATAACACCACCCTGGAAGAAGATGTCCACCTTGATAACCAGATCCAAATTGCTCACAACGTGATCATCGGTGCTCATACAGCGATGGCTGGTTGCTCTGCAGTAGCCGGCAGCACACTTATCGGTAAATATTGTCGGATTGGTGGCGGAGCGGGCATTCTTGGCCACTTAGAAATAGGCGACAGGGTTACGATAACCGCCATGAGTTTGGTCACCAACAACATCCAGATAGCCGGTGAATACTCCTCCGGCATGCCTCTACAAAAGCATCGTTTGTGGCGACGTAATGCCGTACGCCTGAAACATCTCGATGAACTTACGCGTCGTGTCGCGGCGCTTGAGAAGGAAAAAAATCGCCATGAATAGCCCCCCTCTGCGTTTACCCATTGATGTAGCCACGATCCAGACGTTGCTACCACACCGTTACCCCTTCCTGCTGGTCGATCGGGTAACCGCATGGGAATCTTTCAAGAGCATTACCGCGTTCAAGAATCTCAGCTACAACGACCCGTTCTTTCAAGGCCACTTCCCGAGTCGACCCATTATGCCGGGAGTCCTCATTATCGAGGCACTGGCCCAGGCTTCCGGATTATTGGTGCGGCTGTCTCAGCCCGAAGAGGAGCGACAGGATACCGGTACGTCACTGTTCTATCTGGTCAAAATCAACAAGGCCCGGTTCAATCATATCGTGGTTCCCGGTGACCGTCTTGACCTGCGGGTTCAGCTCAAACGCATGTTGCACAATATGGGTTTGTTCGAGGCGGTTGCAACCGTAGCGGACAAGGACGTTGCAAGTTGTGAACTCATGTGTGCAGGCCGTTCTGAGTAATGATCCACGACACCGCCATCGTCGATGCTAGTGCGCAGCTGTCTGGCGATATCCAGATCGGTGCCTACAGCGTGATCGGTGCGGACGTTGAGATTGGTTCAGGTTGCCGGATCGGTCATCATGTACAGATTGAAGGCCCAACCCAGATGGGGGCCAATAACCGTATCTACTCATTTGTCTCAATCGGAACCGATCCCCAAGATAAGAAATTTCATGGGGAATCGAACAGTCGGCTGGAGATTGGCGATGGCAACACTATCCGTGAATTCGTAACTATCAACCGGGGTACCAAGGCAGCTGAAGGCTTGACCCACATCGGTCACGATAACTGGCTTATGGCCTATGTGCATATTGCTCACGACTGCCGGGTCGGTGATCACACGGTATTCGCCAATAATGCCACTTTGGCAGGCCATGTCGAAATTAGTGACTGGGTTATCCTTGGTGGTTTTGTCGGAGTACATCAATTCTGCAAGGTCGGTGAGCACGCCTTTGCCGCGATGTATTCTGCCATCAATCGCGATGTACCCCCTTTTTGTTACGTATCCGGCCAGTTCGCTCGACCACGCGGTATCAACACTGAAGGGCTCAAACGGCGGGGCTTCGATACCCCAAGAATCGTCATCATCAAGCGTGCCTACCGGACACTTTACATGGCGGGCCTGAGCCGGGCTGAGGCCCGCGAACGTATTGCCCAACAGGCAGAAAGCAACCCCGATGTTGCCGCATTTCTCGCTTTTATCGATGCTAGCGAACGATCGCTGGTGCGATGAGTCGGCTGCAACCCCAGTCGCCCATCCCTATTGTTGCTGCGGCGACTCCGACGCAGCGCTCGCAAGGTTCTCCATGTATTGCCCTGCTTGCTGGAGAGACCTCCGGGGATCTGCTTGGGTCAGATCTACTGCTAGCTTTACGGGCTAGGTTTCCCAACGCCCACTTTGTGGGTATGGGTGGGCCGCGCATGCGTGCAGCCGGCTTCGATGCTTGGCATGATATTTCCGAACTCTCGGTCATGGGGCTAAGCGAAGTACTGCGCCACCTGCCGCGCCTGCTGAGGCTGCGTAACAAGCTTGCCAAGCGTCTGCTTGATGAGCATCCTGATTTAGTCGTCGGTATCGATGCTCCGGACTTCAACTTGGGTCTGGAACGCCGTTTGAAACGTACCGGTCTACGTACCGCCCACTACGTCAGCCCCTCGATCTGGGCCTGGCGTGAAAGCCGAGCACGGCGCATTGCCCAGAGTGCTGAACGTATTCTCTGCCTGTTTCCCATGGAGCCGGCCATATATGCCCGCTACGGTGTAGACGCAACCTTCGTCGGCCACCCACTTGCCGATAAATTCACGGCTTCCAGTAACGAGCAAAAAAACACTACGACCCCCGCTACAGCGGGACCCCTGCTAGCTCTGTTGCCCGGCAGTCGGCACAGCGAAATCACCCGCCTGCTGCCCATCTTCCTGCAAGCTGTGATCCGGCTGCGCAGGACCGTCCCTGAACTACGGGTAGCCATACCGTTGGCGAGCGACACCCTGCGCGAGTTGGTCGAAACGGAACTTGCCAGGTCAGAACTCGATGGTATCGAAATACTGAACGGACAGTCCCACCCGCTGCTGCGAACTGCCGATGTGGCCCTGCTGGCTTCAGGAACAGCCGCCCTTGAAGCGGCGCTGGCTGACTGCCCGATGGTGGTGGCCTATCGTATTGCTCCGTTGACCTACGCCCTGGTCAAAGGACTGGGGATGCTGAAAACCCAGCGCTACAGCCTACCCAATATTCTCGCCGGGTACGATCTGGTGCCAGAACGCATACAGCACGAGTGTCGGGCCAGCTTGCTTGCCGAGGACCTGCAGCAACTGTTGTGTAACCCAACCGCTGCGGCAGCCCAGCGCAAAGTATTTCCTACACTTCGACAGGCCCTACATGCCGCGCACGGGCTGCGCGCCGCCGAGGCCGCAGCGGCGGCACTGGCCGATCTCCTGCCGGCTCATGCCGACCTTTGAGCTACCAGGATGGGGATCCCATAACTGCAGTAGTCGGCAGCGGATCGCCGGGGTCGATGAAGCAGGCCGGGGGCCACTGGCCGGCCCCGTGGCCGTGGCGGCGGTCATTCTTGATCCCCACCGTCCCATCCATGGTCTGGATGATTCCAAGCGGCTAACGTCACGCCGCCGCGAGCAACTGTTCGCTTGTATCATCGAACAGGCCCTAGCCTGGCATATTGAGCATGTTGGCGTCGCTGAAATCGACCGTCTTAATATTCTCTACGCTACCCTCACCGGTATGCGTCGAGCCCTGAACGCACTCCGCCCCGTCCCGGTACTGGCCCTTATCGATGGCAACCAGCTGCCACCGAACTTACCTTGCAGGGCTCAGGCTATAGTGGGAGGGGATCGGAGCGAAGCGGCTATTTCTGCCGCCTCGATTCTCGCTAAGGTCAGTCGCGATCACTATATGCGGGAGCTGGATCACCGTTATCCCGGGTATGATTTTTCCAGGCACAAAGGCTACCCGACACGAGCTCACATCGTAGCCTTGCAACGTCTCGGCCCCTGTCCGGAACATCGACGTAGTTTTGCCCCAGTCAGGGCTGCGCAAAAGACCCTCGACCCTATATAGAAACGCGGTCTCACCGCCATAGCTAGAAACTGCTTGGTATCTCAGCAGATTCGACGGGCCACCCCAGTATCGTTCTGGCTCAAGCTTGTCGCAGCCGCCCCCCCTCATAACCCACAGGGGCTCTGCAGCACTCCGAATTTTCGTCGCCCAGACCCACTATTTGCTTCTAACCTATAATTATTCTGACTTGTCATTGCCCCGCCTCGCTACAATCCCTCCTAGCCCGACAGGCCACCAGGTTTTGAAGAATATTTCACCACAATCTGTAATGCCCATGGGGTTCATTCATCTTCACGTCCATAGCGAATACTCGCTAGTGGACTCAATTATCCGCATTCCCAGCAAACCTGAGAACATAAATCCGGCGCAGGCTACGCATCCCAACCTACTCAGCCGGGCTCTGCAACTGGGGATGCCGGCATTAGCGCTGACTGACGAATGCAACCTCTTTGCTATGGTGAAGTTCTACCGGGCCGCTATGCACGTCGGAATCAAGCCGATTATCGGCTGCGATCTGTGGGTACAAAGCCCCACTGAAAAGAACCCCCATCGACTGACGGTGTTGTGCCAGCACCACGATGGTTATCTGAATCTGAGTCGTCTGATCACGCGGGCCTGGCAGGAAGGCCAAAGCAATGGTCTGGCCATCGTCCAGGAAGCCTGGCTCGGCGAAGCTGCGCACGGTCTGATCGCCCTATTTGGCTCTTCCGGAGCCCCGGCATCAAGGCTGTACAACCACGATGAAAAGGCTGCGTCACAAGTGCTTGATCGTTACCGACACTGGTTTCCCGAGCGGATGTATCTGGAGCTGACGCGCACCGGGCGCGATCATGAGACGCTATGGAATGAAGCCTCGCTGGTACTGGCTGATCGACTCGATCTTCCGATCGTGGCCAGCAATGATGTTCGCTTTCTTGATCAGGACGACTTCGCCGCCCACGAAGCCCGAGTCTGCATCCATCAGGGGCGTATTCTCCAGGATCCCAGGCGACCGCGGATATACAGCCCAGAACAATATCTGAAAAGTGCCGAAGTGATGGCCCAAGCCTTCGTGGACCTGCCGCAGGCACTTGCAAACAGTGTCGAACTGGCCAAGCGCTGCAATCTGGAAATGTCCTTCGGTACCTACTATTTACCGGCCTTTCCGGTACCCCCAGACAAGACCCTCAAGGAATATATTGCCGATGAGGCCCAGGCGGGTTTACTCAGCCACTTGGCCTGCTACCGCGGAACACCGCCCAGGCCGGAGAGAATCTACCAGGAACGACTGGAACAAGAGTTGCGGGTTATTTCCAATATGGGTTTTCCCGGATACTTCCTGATCGTGGCCGATTTCATCAACTGGGCCAAGCGTCACGCCATCCCCGTCGGGCCCGGACGGGGTTCGGGTGCCGGCTCACTTGTTGCGTGGTCTTTGGGTATTACTGACCTCGATCCAATACCTTATGACCTACTATTCGAGCGTTTTCTAAATCCAGATCGAGTCTCCATGCCTGACTTCGATATCGATTTCTGCATGGATCGACGCGATGAAGTCATCGACTATGTCGCCCAACAATACGGTCGCGACCATGTCAGTCAGATCATCACCTTCGGTACCATGGCGGCCAAAGCAGTGATTCGCGATGCCGGACGGGTACTCGGGCATCCCTATGGGTTTGTCGATGGGGTGGCCAAATTGATTCCAAATGTTCTGGGAATCCAGCTTGCCGATGCACTCGGGGAAACCGAAAAAGCCGGCAAGAATGCCAACATGGTTTCCTCGGAACTGATCCAGCGGGTGCGCACGGAGGACGAGGTTCGTGAATTGCTGGAGCTTGGCCGTAAACTTGAGGATCTTGCCCGTAATGCCGGCAAACATGCCGGTGGGGTGGTGATCGCCCCAAGCCCCCTAACCGATTTTGCCCCCCTGTATTGCGAACCGGGTGGAACGGGGGTGGTCACCCAGTTTGATAAAAACGATGTTGAAACTGTCGGCCTGGTGAAGTTCGATTTTCTTGGCCTACGGACCCTCACCATCCTTGATTGGGCGGTCAAAGCCATCAATCAACGACGCTTGCTGGCCGGCGATAAGCCTCTGGACCTGTCTACCCTGCCACGTGATGACCCGGCTACCTACGCGCTGTTTGCCCACGGCGATACCGGGGCTGTATTCCAGTTCGAATCCCGGGGCATGCGCGAGTTGGTACGGCGTGCCCAGCCTGACCGTTTTGAAGATCTCATTGCCCTGGCGGCCCTTTTTCGCCCCGGTCCACTTGGCTCGGGCATGGACCGGGACTGGGTGGACCGCAAACATGGCCAGGCTGAAGTCACCTACCCGCACCCCCTGCTTGAGCCGGTCCTGGCGCCGACCTATGGAGTCATCGTCTACCAGGAACAGGTGATGCAGATCGCCCAGGTCCTGGCCGGATACTCTCTGGGATCGGCTGATCTGCTGCGCCGGGCCATGGGCAAAAAGAACAAGGCTGAAATGGCCAAACAGCGCACCCTGTTCCAACAGGGCGCCGAGCAGCGCGGTGTCGATACTGTGGTGGCCAGCTCAATTTTCGATCTGATGGAGAAATTTGCTGAATATGGCTTTAATAAGTCGCATTCGGCCGCCTATGCACTGATTGCCTACCAGACCGCTTGGTTGAAAGTCCACTATCCCGCCGAATTCATGGCGGCCACCCTGTCTGCGGATATGGAAAAATCTGACCGGATCATGGTCTTGCTCGCCGAGACCCGGAGCCTGCAGCTGGAAATCCTGCCCCCGGATATCAATGCCTCGAACTATATGTTTGAGGCGGTCGAAGGGCAAGCCGTACGCTATGGCCTGGGCGCAATCAAAGGCGTAGGTCGCAGCGTATGCGAAGCGATTTCCACCGCTCGCAAGGCGGCAGATCGCTTCGTTGATTTTACCGATTTCTGTTGTCGTATCAAACCGGGGAAACTCAACAAACGTGTATTGGAGGCCCTGATTCAATCCGGGGCAATGGATTCCTTGGGCCCCGACCGGGCCACATTGTCAGCACAGATTCCCAAAGCAATGCGGCTTGCGGAGCAGTACTTCCGCGACCAGGCCGCGGGCCAGGTTGACATCTTTGGCGTCGGTAATAACCAGAGTTCGCGGCCGGAATTATCTCTTCCCAAAGTTCCGGAATGGGATCTGGAACAGCGTCTGGCCGGTGAACGCTCGGCACTGGGCTTTTATTTTTCCGGGCACCCCACCCAAACCTGGCAAAGCCTGTTCGATCAACTCATCCCCTGCCGCATTGGTGAGATTGAAAAGACCTGGACCCCCCCAGCGGTTCGTAACGGACGCAGGCCCGAGACCCCCTGGTCTATTGCCGGGCAGATTATCGAGGTACGGCAGCGGCGCGATGACCTCGCCATAGTCACCATCGAGGATGCCACAGGGTCGATCGAAACCGTGTTTCGTCAAGAGGCCTTGCAGACGTATGCAACCTTGCTGGTACGTGATGAATTCGTCCTGCTTGAAGGGGGGCTGCGGAAGAGTGATTTCGGCCTTGGCCTGCAAGCGAAGCGAGTGCGTACCTTGGCCCAGACCTGTGAGCAAATGGGTCGTTTGCTGCGTATCGAACTCGATGCAGCACCCGACCCGGAACTACCGAAACGTCTGGTGGAAATTCTGAGCCCATATCGACCTGGGCCGGCACGGGTGGTGCTCAGCGGGTATCGCAATCGGCAAGCCGAAGCCAACCTGGAACTCGATGCGAGCTGGAACCTAAATGTCCATCCAGACCTGATCCGCAAGCTTGCCAGCTTGCCCGGCATCCGTCACGTTGACCTGCGTCTGTCCCGACCCGCCGAATGAAGCAACCGCTATACTTCATCTTTGTCTTATCGAACCTCCACGAATGAACCCGAACTTCCTCGATTTTGAACAGCCCATCGCCGAGCTTCAATCGAAGATCCAAGCCTTGCGGGATGCGGGAAAAGATCAGGCTATCGATATGGAAGACGATATCACCCACCTGGAAGAAAAGATCAGGGCCCGCACTGCGGACATTTTCAATCACCTGAGCTCCTGGCAGATCAGTCAGTTGGCCCGCCACCCCGGGCGCCCCTATACCCTCGATTATCTCGGCGTCATTTGTGACGAGTTCCACGAGCTGGCTGGCGACCGGGCTTTTGGCGACGATGCGGCCATCGTCGGTGGGCTGGCTCGCCTGGCCGGAGAGTCGGTGGTAGTTATCGGCCATCAGAAAGGCCGTGACACCAAGAGCAAGGTACGGCGCAACTTCGGCATGCCTCGTCCCGAAGGCTACCGCAAGGCCCTACGGCTGATGAAAATGGCGGAACGCTTTGA